>CACZRT010000166.1 GCA_902783585.1 uncultured Lachnospiraceae bacterium
TAAGAGTGATTCCGGAATGGTAATGATAGGCAGGTTGGCATCTAAGATATGCCAATCTGCTTTTTTGTTCAGATGTGTCCGGATAAATCCATCCGCCTCTTTTGCGTGCTCTTTCCCATAGATATCCATTAATGGCTCTGCACAGCGCAGGAGATCGTTGGTGCGGGTACGGTAATAGGTAAGGTCGGATTTGCTGTTGGACAGATAATACCGGCCGTCTGCATAATGACCGTGAATACATTCTCCGTGCAGGATCGCGCTTCCGGAGCAATAGTTCAGTTCATGGAACGCCTCCTGCTTATAATCCGGCAGATAGTATGGGGAGACCTGACCGGTCATATAGATCGGGATCCATGCCTCTAAGCCGAGCATCAGCTCGGAAAACGGGCGGTCGAGGTTATGGATGATATTGATGTGCAGCCCCTTTCGAAGAGAGGCGGCAATCCCGAACATCCATTTCTTATTGAAATCCATATCCTCTGCCAGCTCCTCCATCGGCATATTGGAATACATGAAGATCGGCTCAGTTGCTTTGCCGGTGACCGTGTTCTTGAAGAAATCCAACTCTGCCTTACGCATATCCTCGATTCCGTAATAATACCGGCTGACCGGCATCTGGATTGGCATCGTCGGCACCCTGATATCATTAAAATGAATCGCATCGATGTATTCATCCAGGTTAAAGTCATTCATTTTCTCTAGGAAGGACTGGATCGGCAGGCTGGCAGCAGCTTCGGAATGATTACAGAGATAGTGGGTCAGCTGCTCAGTCAGTGCATGGGCATTGCGAAGAGCCGAGGAGCTGCATTCCAAAAGAGCCGCTAATGAAGATCGGTAGCGTTCGATCTCCGGGTGGTGCGCGATAAAGGAAGTGATGTCTGCGGTAAATTCAGAGATATTCGTGATCCGGCGCTGACCGGACAGGATTCGGGATATATAGGAAGTGTCGTAGCTTAAGGAACGGGCAATGTCACTCTGGTTGATCTCTAACGTGGTCAGCACGCGGTTCAGATTCGCAATGTATGTCTCGTAGCTCACGGTCAAGCCATCAGCAACGGTTGCGTTCAGTGTTCGCAGGATCGTGTCTTCTGAGAGAACCGGTAAGGAAGCGGCAGATTCGTCGGATGGTGTTGTGGCTGAGTGACTGGATCCGGCGGTCGGAGCCTCAGCGGAAAAAGACGTGTTTGATTCACGCGCTGTGGCGAGACTGGCAAGACCGGAAGCTAACTGCCGGATCTGCCGGCTGTCTGCATTCGGAATACGCTCCCCCTTGCGATACCGGCTGATACTGGCCTCTCCCAGTCCGGATGCGGTGGCGAGCTGCTTATTCGTGCAGCCGATCTGTACCATATATGCGTTTAATTGTTCATCAAATGACATTTGCTTCGAATTCATGACAAGCCCTTTCTGTATGACAATATTGGAATGGTTCTATTGTAGCAAGCGGAGGATGGATGTGCAAGTAGGAAGATTCCCAAATTGGCAATCTTATATTCATGAAAAATTGCTAAATATCTGTAATTATTTCCAAATTGGCAAATGTCAAAAAGGGAATATCATTGAAAAGGCTTATGGTAGTATGATAATTTAATACTACCTAGGCGTATCGGTAATTATAAGTGATTATTCGATGGATGCTTTATAATAATGACAGGAGGGAAAAGAATGAAGACAAAGAGGAGAATACTTGCAATAGCTGCAGCCTTTGCATTTATTGTGGGAGTATTGTCGCCGGTCAAGGTATTTGCGGACAGTCCGATTACATTAAATATTGGTTTCCAGAATACCACAGATGCCGATGAAGGTAAAGTACTATACTCGGTTGACGGCGGAGTGAATTGGAATCAGGCAGCAGCCGGAGATAACAGCATTAATGTTCCGGATGGTAATCAGCTGCAGGTTCGGATTGTTCCGAATGATGGATACAACATTGACTGGACGGCTACCAGTTATAGAACAGATGGAGGAGATCCGGTTAGTCTGCAGAATGATAATACAGGAATTGCCGGCGGTTTGGCAGGAACGAATGGTTATTATATTAACCCGGCTGTTGTTGCAACCGTGGAATTGGCAGGAGTGGAATTCGCTGAAGGAGGTGCTCCGGGACCGGGACCGGCTCCGGGTAATACTACCGCACATATTACGGTTACTGCGCCGGCAGGAAGCTGGAGAGGGAAACCGATGGTTCGGGAACAGGAATTCCCATACGAGGCAGATGAAGAGACCGTAAATACGGATTATGATAAGTACTGCGGTGTTGTTGGCGTCGGACTTAATATGAACAATCCGTATGAAGGTCAGATGACGAGCAGGGGCAGACGATATGGCGAAACTGTGGATGCAACACAGGATATTACATATAATCGGGAAGACGGCGATACTACAGTTAATGTCAGCTTCTATCACGGAAGCTGGGGAGACCGGATCGATTCATTGAAGATCAATGGTACGGATTATACGGAAGCAGCATGTATCGATTTGGATGGCGATCCTAATACAAATGATAAGGTATCTCTTGAGACTCTGTATAATGACCGCTTCACATGGCTGAAACATTTTCTGGATCAGGGTGTATTCTTTGTTGTAGAAGGAGTACCTGTCAGTGTTACGGAGGAATATAAGATTGAAGTTAAGGTTCGTCCGATTACGGAAGAGGAGTGCTTTATCGGTAACTTCTTATGGTCGAATGATGATTACTTTGCGCCGGAGGAAGAGGGCGGTATTGAGCCGAATGATCTCTATATCGGACATTCTAATCTCACATTAATCTCGGTTGATTTTAATGACGGAGATCCGAATTATGATTTCAATGCGAATGGTGGTTTCAAGCATCTGGATATTAGTGCAACAGAAGGAGAAGAGGAAGTATATCCATATGTGCATTATCAATTAGACCGTATGGGGACTGCAGCAAGCAGTACAGAGGTTGCTACTAGCGAAATGGTAATCCCTGAGGGTGCATGGGTAACCATGAAGATTGAACCACACTATGGATACCAGGTAAAATCCTTTAGTGGTGTTGGACAAGACGATATAAAATTAGAAGGCGGCGTTTCCGTATTCAGCTTTAAGGTCGGTAAGGGTAACTTCCATATCGGAGCCCATGTTGAGAAGCAGGAGGATGAAGTGAAGGTTGCTTCCGATGCGATAGCCGGCGGCGAGGTTGAACTTGCAGAGGGTACTTTGGAGACCGGCTCCGCAAGACTTCAGGTAGAAGATGCGAATGTAAGTGCTGCTAAGGAGGCTGCTTTTGAAAGTGAAGCAGAGGATGCCGGTTATGAGATTGACTCTTATCTCGGCATCAGTCTTGATCAGGTATTCTATAAGGGAACCGGTAATTCTGATGATGTATGGACGAATTCCATGGAAGATCTGGAGAATGCGGCAACCATTTCCTTGACACTGGACGGAGATCTGGATGGAGATGATGTGGCAATTATCCACAACATTCATAACGGTGAAGAGTTCGAAGTGATCGATGCGGAATATGATGCCGATACTAAGACTGTCACGTTCCCTGCAGATAGCTTCTCTGATTTTGCAATTGCAACGAAGAAAGCAACGATCAAGGATACGACGGCACCGGCGAAGAATGCAATGTCTGCAGATCTGAATAACAGTGTAGAGGAATTGAAGAAGTCTGTTCTTACTGCTGCTGATCTGAAAGCATTAGAAGCAGGTGAAGATATCAATATCTGGTTAGAGGTTAAGGACGCTGCTGCTACCGTTGATGCAACAGAAAAAGCGAAGGTTGAGGCTGCGGCGCAGGAAGCATCTGCTGATTATAAGATCGGCGCATATCTCGATATCGATCTGTTTAAGCAGGTTGGCACTCAGAAAACGCAGCTTACCTCTACTACTGGCAAGTTAAAGATTACGCTTACTCTTCCGGCGGCATTACAGGGCGATTACACCTATAAGATCGTACAGGTTCATGACGGCAAGGCAACACTCTTAGATGCAACCTATGACAAGACGGCGCATACCTTAACATTTGAGACCGATAAGTTCTCTACGTATGCAATCATCTATAAGGGAACTGCTAAGGCTGCTGAATCAACAACAGCAACAACGGCTACGACAGCAGCTGCAACTGAGGCTAAGACCTCTCCGAAGACCGGCGACGCAGCACCGATTACAGCAGTGATGATATTCGCCTTGCTCGGAGCAGCAGGTATGATCGTTGTTGGTTCTAAGAAAAGAATGATGAAATAATAACAAGCTTTTATAACTGGTAAATATTCAAAATGGCAGTTTGCGTTATATGCGGACTGCCATTTTTTTATAGAATAATACGGATCATACATTATGGAAGGAACGTGGACTGAATGATGAAGTGCTAATAAAATATGGTAATGCATTAGCGTGAAAGATGTGGCATAATAGAGAGGGATATTTATTGGTGAAATAAGGATAGAGATATGCGGCCGATTCTATATAAGATCAAAAATCATACAATTCAATCTGCGCTGATCCTCACGCTTCTTTCTGTGCTGCTTTGTGTGGGAAGCTTCCTGCTGATAAGTGTTGCGCCATGGAAGGGAATGACGCGCTCTGGTCTGATCGGATATGTGGTTGGAGGCGTGGGAATTCTGACGGGACTTGCGTTCTGGCTGACGGTCATTTTTCAGAAGAACGAGAAGGATTATAATGCGTATGGCGTGGCTGCCGTAACGGACGGAATCGGGCTGCTGGTCGTACTGATCTATGAGTTGTATGATTTGGTGAGCGGTCATGCGCTGGTTGGCTCGACGGGGCTATTGCGTGCGATCCTGCTCGTGTATGGCATTCCGCTGCTGGTACTTGGCTTCCTGCTGTCGCTCCTGGCATGGATGCTGACGAAGGATAAGGATAGTGAATATAATTCGGAGGATGCTAGTATGTTAGGAATATTCGGAAAGAAATCAGCTTCTAAGCAGCCGGTGGAATCCTATGATAAGGAGAACTTAAAGCCGGTGATCCGGTGCAGTATATGTACAGGTGAGCAGGTGGCAGGCTTTCGGGATATGCGGACCGGGAAGTTTGAAGAGATCATGCTGATCGGTAATGATAAGGATCTGGAAGAATTTAAGGCGAGATATGGAATCACGGAGATCCGGAAGGAATATTAAGATAATAGTGTCAGAGAATCAAAGCAGTTGACTTTTTTTATGTGAATTGGTGAAGGATATAGGTTTGAAAGGAGAATGGAATGGCGAGATACGCAGTGATTACCGGCGCAAGCAGTGGAATCGGTTTGGAAATGGCAAAGCTCTTGTCGAAGATGGGATATGGAACGGTGCTGGTGGCTAGGCGGAAAGAGCGCTTGGAGAAGATTGCCGGGCAGCTTCCGACGAAGGCGATTCCATTTCCTGCGGATATCAGTAAGGAAGAGGATCGTGAACGGCTCCTTGCGTTCACGGATCGGTTGAATGTGGAGGTCTTTGTCAATAATGCGGGCTTTGGTGATTGCGGCAGCTTTGTGACGACTTCGTTGGAGAAAGAGAAGGATATGATCGATGTGAATGTGACGGCGGTTCATGTTCTGACGAAGGGGATGCTGCAGCGGTTTATGAAGAAGGATCGGGGATATATTCTGAATGTGGCTTCTTCTGCGGGGTTGTTCCCGGGTGGGCCGTATATGGCGACCTATTATGCAACGAAGGCTTATGTGGTCAGTCTGACGCGGGCGTTATCACAGGAAGTCAGGGAAAGTAAGCGGAATGTCTATATCGGGGCACTTTGTCCGGGACCGGTGGATACGGAATTCAACCGGGTGGCTGAGGTGGAGTTTGCGCTTCCCGGAATATCGGCAAGATCCTGTGCGGCTTATGCGATCCGCCAAATGTTCCGGAGACAGGTGATCATTATTCCATCCTTTCCGCTTCGTGTAGGGGCGTCTCTTATGCGGTTAGCTCCGACTCCGGTTCTGCTTGCGGTTGTGGGAAGCCATCAGAAGAGAAAGCTGTACGGGAGAAAGTCCAAGGAATGATATTATACAGAATTATTCATTTGGAGAGATAGAGTTGAAACCGGCTTGGATAGAGAGTGACCAAGAGAGAACGAAACCAGGGGATAAGAAGGTATAAATTATGTAATATGAGTCAATAATCTCTGCTAGAAGGAAGCGATGGCGGCATATATGCCAAGGCATATTGCATGCGGTCGCTTTCTGCATATATGTCACCGGGAGATGTATCTAACGTGACATCAGTATCGAGCCTAATAAGGCGGAAAGCAGAGGTTAGAATATGAATCTATACAAGACAGCATTATCAGCATTATTGATCGCGCCGATCATTGGCGGGGTCAGTGTTCATATGATACAGGGGTATCATGCTGCGAAGGAGAAGGCGGAGCAGATAACGACAGAGCATACAGAGCAGATCGAGGAGACGATTAAAATGATCGAGGGAGAAGAGAACGGTACAGATCTGGATGATTATTTGGAATCGTATGCTGATATGGGAGCAGAGGCAAGCGGTGAAGTGCCGGAGTATTCGATTACGGAGGCAGATATGATGGCGATATCCTATGAGGATGCATCCATATATGCAGATCCGGATAGTATCTATGACGATGTACAGGACGCGGTGATACGATTTCACATCCGTGCAAACTCAGATTCCGAAGAGGATCAGGCGTTGAAAATGAAGGTGCGGAATGCAATACTGCAAGAGCTGCAGCCAATCATGCAGGAGGTTCGGGATAAAGAGTCGGCAAGACAGCTGTTACAACAGGAGCTGAAGAACATGACAACGATCGCGCAGGATGTGATCCGAGAAGAGGGTTATGATTATCCGGTGACGGTGTATCTCGCAAAAGAAGAATTCCCACTTAAGTCGTATGGAGATCTGTTATTCCCTTCCGGAGAGTATGAGGCACTTCGAGTTGATATTGGGAATGCAGAAGGCGGTAATTGGTGGTGTGTGGTGTATCCGGGACTTTGCTTTGTGGATACAGCCGGCGGCATGGTGGTTGAAGAAGGCAAGACTAAGCTTCAGCGTGTGCTGACACAAGAAGAATATGAGACGCTGATCATGGATCCTCCGGAGCAATTGGAGGTAGAATATCGAAGTTACTTATGGAATATACTTCAAAAAAGCATATAATATAGAATGCCCGGATTTTCAAAAAGCAGGTAGTCGGATGAACTACCTGTTTTTTTATGTCAGGAACTGTCCTGTGTACATAGAAATAAGAGCTGTCTGGCGGTGTTTGATTTGATCGACCCGGTGAATAGAGTAGCTGTGACTGTCGATTGCCGTGAATTTCACGGATGATCATAATAGATGAATTATAGTAGGGATGTAGCAATTAGAAAGTGGCATGACGCCATAAGGAAAGCGAAAGGAGAATGTACTATGGGGAAGCGGAGATCATTGAATGAGATTCTGGAAGCAACAAAGACGGGACATTATTATAGCATGGAGGGAGTAGGCAATATAGTGAAGCGGTTTGTACATACACCATTGGCTGCGTTATTTGATCCGGAAGAATGGCTAAGTTCGATTGGAGATTTGATTGGAAAGCCGGACGATAGAGAGGCAATCGGAGAATGGGCAAGAAAGGATTATGCATCGTTTGTGGATGCCTTTGGTGGGCGTATGCATGGTCAAGGCGTGGCGAGAAGTAATATGGTATTTGAGCTTGGAATACGTGGCTTCACAGAGCCGGGGGCGAACAGAAGGTGCTCCGGAAGAATGCCTGTAGATGATCGCAAAGAGGATCAGAATTCCGGGTGGTCACGGGAGAAGGTTGGAACCGGTAACCATCCTTCATGGCCTGAGGTGGTTGAGGATGGATTGTTTACTAAGAAAGAATGTATGAAATACGGCGAATTATCACATAAAGTCGTATTACCATTCTTACGGATACCGGTTTCGGATTATATCATATATACGGATATGATGCTGGGAGACGAATATGGTGTATCGTTCGACTATGATTATTGGTTCCGGGAAGATGTTGATCTATGGGAAATGGAGCAAGGTACTCCCACGATCGCAGATGTCTTATGCAGATCTACGGAAGCGTTTGTCTGTCTGGCGGATATACAGGATAAGATTACATTGCTTCAGGAGTCCGAATTGCATGATAAGGATCGGTTTGGTAATCTGGATCGACCATTTCAACGACGGAACTTGAGCGAAAGCTATTGGCCGCCGGAAGATGGTGAGGGATTGTTAGCTGCGAAACGGATCTGGCTGCTGATGATCGAGTATCCATATGAATTATACCGGTTATATGAAGGGAAGAAGCGGTAGGCGACAAGATTAATATCGTCTGCTTTGGAAACCTATGATATAATCTGAGTAGCGAATGAACATTCATTTTTCTGAGCGTTCAGGATATGGAATCGGGATATGAGGAGGTTGAGGATGTTATGATCACACTCTACACTCAGGAAGAATTAACAGAATCGTATGGAGCCTTGAAAAGACAGGAAGGGCGAAAAGAAGGTTTGCAGAAAAGCATCTCTAATTTAATGGAAAGTTTAGGCTTTTCTTTTGAAAAGGCATTAGATGTTCTTGGCATCCCTGCAGAAGAAAGAAAACTATATCACCCATGATATCAGTTTTCTAAGGCACCCTTGGTCGTTGACCAGGGGTGTTTTTTCTTGCTATTTGTCGATATACTGAAGACCGCTTGTGCGGTCTTTTTTTATGTGTTCTACAAGGCAAGCAGATGTGCTTGCGCGGATATTTGGCAAGAGGTGAGCAATTGAGTAGGGGATATTATTCCTCCTTCTCGATTACGTGAAATTCACGGAAGATATTCTGGGCGGCGGTATAGTAATATCAGCAGGAGAGATCACCGGATCGCCTGCAAGCGGCTGAGGCCGAGAATGTTACCGTGAAATTCACGGAGAATATGTACGGAGTGATATCATGATGATATCGAAATGACAGAAAGGAGTGATCATTATGTATGAGGAATCAAGGAAACAGTTTGAGAGCTACGAGATTGCATTCAGATATGCACGAGGCAATGAGATTGGCTCTGAGGAACAGAAGGACCGTCCATGTGTGATTCTGTCTCGTCATGGCAGGATGGTTACCTATGCACCACTGGTTACATATCGTGAGAAATATCAGAGATATCTGGAGTGGTGGCCTTCCTATTATGTAATAACGTATTCGTCCGGGAGAAAAGCAGTGGTTCTTCTGGATCAGATTGATTCCATGGACATCAGCCAGATAGATAAATACTGCAATGGTACATATCATTTGGCATCTTCAGAGATTGCAGAGGTTCAGAGGAAGATCATAGAGAATATCAATGGTTCTGCTTACACTCTGGATCGGGAACCGGCGATATAGTTGTTGGCAATTGCCTCAAGGACCAGCCTTACATTCGTAAGGCTGATCTCCAAGGCATACAAGGTATATGGTATTCCGCCAAAATGGCGGGGAAAGGAGTTCATTATGAATGGTTTGATTATTAAGGAGAGCGCAAGAGGTATTGACATGTATACACCGGAGTCCGGGCTGTTGCAGAAGCGGATGCTGTTCTTCCGGGAGGAAGTAACTGCAGAGAGCTGTGATCGGCTGCTCCAGTATCTGCTGTATCTGGATCAGGATGATCCGGGGAAAGAAATCACATTATGCATCAATTCCCCCGGTGGTGATGTCAGCAGCGGCCTTGCGGTCTTTGACTGTATGAAGGCTATGAAGAGTCCGATCCGTACCTTATGTACAGGTATGGCGGCCAGTATGGGGTCGATCCTGTTCTTAGCAGGCAGTCGTCGGGAGATGCTTCCACACAGCAAGCTGATGATTCACGATCCATTAATCGGTGGTTTGTCAGAGCGTCAGATGGCACTTCAGTTGAAGAAGCGGGCAGATGATCTGATGGAAACACGGCGCGTGACCGGTGAGATCATTGCTCAGGCCAGTCACTTAAGTCTGGAGGAGGTCTATGATATGACATCTGAGGACTGCTATCTGACTGCTGAGCGGTCTGTAGAGCTGGGGCTTGCCACCGGGATCGTGACCGAACTGTGGTAGACTGTTGATGCCGGGCGTGTGACGGCAGGATACTAGTCTTGGGAATGTTCCATTAGAATAGGTTGTCGGTGATCTGCCGGCACGTGCTTCCGGCAGATCACTTAAGAAGAATGATATCAGTAGTTAAGAATCAGGAGGTAGATATTATGAATAAGGAATTAATGAATCATACACAGGTAGCAAATGATCAGGAAGAATCCCGTATGGTGTTGGCAGAGCAGAAATATCGGTCTATGGATACCTGGAAGACAGGAATCAATAATAATGTTCTGGTGGTTGGCGCCTCCGGATGTGGTAAGACTGGGAGCTATGTTGTGCCGAATCTGCAGTGTGCCTCAAATAGTATGGTAGTGGCTGATACCAAAGGACGGTTGTATCGAACGATGGGACCGGAACTTCGGGAACGCGGATTCCAGACCATATGTCTGGATTTTGTGAATCCGGAGCGCTCTACGCCGTATAATCCGTTAGATTCCATTGAGCGATTTCGCGGGAAAGCCGGTTATCGGGAGACAGATGTCGCCAAGCTTGCATCTACTATGATTCCGGAGGATCCGTCACAAGAGGATACTTTCTGGATCACGGCAGCGAGGAATGTTATTGTAAGTCTGATTGCCTACACACTGGAAATGCTTCCAAGAAATGAACAGCATCTTGGATCAGTTGCTAAGCTGTATCAGAAGCTGTCAGAAGAGGTCGCTTTTAATCATGGAACCCGGAGTTGGGAAGGCGTATCCTTCTTTGTGAATTTGGAACAGGAGAATCCGGATAGTCTTGCAGTGAAGATGTATCATATGTATGCTGGTAATTTTGTGGCAGAGAAGTGCTGGGGATCCATTGAGCAGTTCGTGGCAAATGCTCTGAGCATCTTTGAATTTAAGGAGAACGCAAAGATGCTGTGCCGCAAGGGATATGATCTGACGAAGGTCGGGCGGGAGAAGACCGTGTTATTTGTGAATATCAGCGATACCGATCGTTCTATGGATATGATCCTGAATGTGTTCTATACGCATTTGTTCCAGGCGCTTTGCAGATATGCGGATCGCCGACCGGATTCACGCCTTCCGGTTCCTGTACATATTATTCTGGATGATTTTGCAGCAAGTGTGTTCATTCCTGATTTTGATAAGATCGTATCGGTGATTCGGTCCAGAGAAATCAGTACGAGTATCGTTCTGCAGTCCCTGTCGCAGTTGAATGGTATGTATAATAAAGGTCAGGCGTCTACGATTATCAATAACTGTGATACGATGCTGTATCTTGGAGGTCAGGATGTGGATTCTGCCAGATACTTTGCGGAGAAGGCAGGGCGGCTGCCAGAGAAGATCCTGAGTATGGATTGTGAGAATCTGTGGATCTTTTCGAGAGGTAAGAATGCAGAGCTTGCCAAGAAGATCCGCCCATATTCTACCTCGAGCAAGGATTTTGAGGTGGAATAATGTGTGGATGAAGGGGCCGGAACCAAGATCCGGCTCTGAAGGATGAAGGAGGAGTGCCGGAACCAAGATCCTGCTCTGAGGATGAGGAAGGAGTGCCTGAACCAAGCCCCGGCTTTGTATATGGAGTCGGGTATTGGCATCAGGATAGAAGCCGACATTTTGTTGTTGCATTGGAATTGAAGTTGTTGATATAATAACTGATATTATTATGAAGAAATCAAGGATGCCGGATGAAAGACTGCAGATGGATCTGTTTTGGGTCGGATTTGGAGTGAATCCGGGGGGTATGAGTATAGCAGGAGGATCTAGTATGGGACATAAGAATGAGCGAATTAAGATATATTTTGATAGTGATGGAGTACTTGCGAATTTCAAAGGGTATCTGGATGATCACAAGATTCCTTACAATCCCGATAATGTAAGAGATAAAGCGGTTGATCTTGTTATGTGGAACATGATCAAGGAAATCCCCCATTTTTATTATCAATTAGAGCCGCTTGACGGAGCAGTGGAACTGTTTCAAAGATTGAACGAAATGTATGATTGTGCAGTTCTGACGGCAATCCCGAAGGAGAAGTGGGGAGTTCCGGGTACGGGCGAAGATAAGATTGATTGGTGTAAGAAGTATCTTGGGGAAGATGTCGAGGTACATATTGTATATCGGGATGAGAAGCAGAATTATGCGAAGGATCGTTACTGCATCCTGGTTGATGATCTGAAGCGCAATATTGAAGAATGGGAGCAGAATGGAGGAACCGGAATCCTGTATACAGATGCCGCCTCTTTTCCGTATGCTGAGATTGAGAAGCTGGCGCAGATGGTGAACTGACCTCAAATGGATGGAACGAATGCATTTGGAAGGAGAGGATTCGGGAAGAATGGATCAAGGAAGAATGGATCAAGGAAGAATGGATCAAGGAAGAATGGATCAGGGGAGAATGGATCAAGGAAGAATGGATCAAGGGAGAATGGATTAGGAACGAATGAATTAGGCATAAAGTATATATAGAATAGAATCATTGTCGCTGAAATGATTTGAATTCAATCAGAAGTTTCCGTGAAATTAACGGAAGCTTCTTTTTTTGATGTTACACTTCATTTGTAGTCAAGAGAACTCCGGAGAGTACGGAGAATAGAGCTAGCGCCAAAGCGCATGGAGGTAAGAATTATGAGACAAAGAAGTATTCGTATGAATGAGATCACCAAGCAGCAAATGAATGGTAACAAGGTAGACAGAAGGGAGGTAGAGCGGATAGTGAAGCAGTTTGTCAATCTTCCCATGGGAGCAATTATAGATAATTGCAGAGAACTGTTGGTAGGGCATATGATTAGTCAGCTGAGGATCAATGAAGAGGATGGCGGGATCTATTACCAGAGTCTTCTGAAGAATCGGAATCGTACCGTTGGGGATTATCTTCTTGCATACTGTGATGCTGTCGATGACATGGGAAGTCAGAACCCGGGTGTAATTATGCAGTTGGGTGCAATCAGCGACAGCGAGCCTTGGGCGGTTGAACGGTTTGAAGATGAAGCCCATACATATAATATGTATGATGAAGGATATGGAGATGACCCTGCTGTTGAAGCTTGTTCAGTAGATGAATTGGAGGCAGCAGATATGCTGCCGGCGGATATGCTGCAGTGGTTACAGGTAGATAAGGAAGCTATGGATGAGCTGTTTGACACAGTGACACTTCCATTTTTAAGATTGCCGATTGTGGCATATCTGGATTACCTGAATACGATTCCTGAGCTTGCGAAGCTGAATCTATATGAAGCGTGGTTTCGTAGAGATGTAGAGGCGTGGAGGGAGCAGTACCGGTCAGAGCCGACAATCGCGGATGTGCTGTATCGTTCGATTGAACGATTTAAGGTGATTGCAGATGATTGGGATAGGCAATTCTGTCTGATGTCAGAGGAGGAACGACAGGCCTTGGACGATCAGCGTCCGGTGAAGCAGCCTTTTGCAAGATGCAACCGAAACGGCTGTTATTGGCCGCCGGAGGAAGCGGATGGCGCTCTTGCAGGAACCCGGATTTACCTCTTGATGGTTCAGGGACTGTTATGCGTGCTAAAGGCACAGTCTGAGAGTAGTCCGGAGGTTATAGAATAACCGCAGAATATATGTTATACTAGGCAAGTACAAGTATGTAACGGTCCTTTGCTCCGGCTTATGGTCGGAGCAAAGGAGAATAGATATAGATTGGAGGTTGTTAGTTATGAATCAGAGTATGGATTATAGTATTATGACATATCGACGGGAGCAGTTGGAGAAGGAGATGGAGGAGATCCGGAACATTGTCAGTGGACGGGAAGAGTCGTTTTTGGCAGAGATCCGGGATGATGAAGGGAAGTGTGATCCGGAGAAGCTGGAGAACTTCATAGATCGTATTCTGGAGAGCTATCAGGAATATGTTGAATATGAAGATATGTATCTTCCGGAGGAGCAGACCCGGAGATTGGAAGGAGACATTCGGAGATTGTTACATCATTTCCTGTATTTATCTATTTTGGGACCAATCTGTTATGTGGATTATAATAATTTTGGACTCACTACATATAGCAGCCCTGTCACTTATCAGGATATCTTATCTTTGGCCGGAAGATTGGAGTATCATGACAGTTTGCAGGCATTATATGAGGCAGAGGCTTATTATGATACGTATGCACTGGATGCATGTCTGGAACCGTCCTTATTTGATCAGGTGAATGGGTTCTATTATGATCTGAGCGGAGGAACGAGGATTACCGAGACATATGAGCTTCCCCGGGAAGAATGGGATCCGGAGGATCAATGGGGCAGCGGGGCTCTGACAGAGATGGAAGAGAGTACCGGTGAGGGAACCGGAACTGTTGAAGAATCTCCTGCTCAAATGGACGACAGCACCCCGGGAGAAGCCGGTATTGCTGCCCAATCTGATATTCCGGGGAAAGGTATCTCTGATCTGGAATATGAGGATCTATGCCGATCCATGGGGGAAATGAACGATATGGATCAGCTCTATGATAGCAAGATGGAGGAGAGCAAGACTACCTATCAAAGATGGAAGGAGACGTTGCCGGATGCGGCTGAGTATTGTCGGATCTATCTTGAATTCCGGAAGCTTTATACTCCGAATAATCATACCATCGAAGACCGGGACGCAGAAGGGGCAAGAGGACTTGCCTGGTTTGCAAGGAATCTGGATACGGAAGTGACCAATATGATAGATGCGTATCTGTTCCGTAATCAGATTTCCCCATACTCACTTGGACAATCTTATGGTCTGGTCGCTGCCCGGATGAAGAATACTTCCCAACATCTTCGTGCAGAACTGGCGCGTGCAAGGAGGATGAAGGCATGATTCGAACGCAGGCGGAGTTATATGGTGCAATTATTGACAATTATGAGCAGGTGAGGAATGGAAAGGACGGCAAGGACGATACATTTCTTTGGTATTATCTTCAGGAGATGGAGATCAGAGCTGCTTCGCAGCTTGATCCAACAGGACCAAAGGGCAGAGCGTCGAAATACCGAAGACTGCTTTCTTTGGAAATGCATAGACAGAAGCTGGGAGAAGCTCATTTTTGGCAGGAGGTTAGCGAGTTATCCGGGCGGCAGCTGCTTGCAATGCTGCCCGGGCAGAGAGAGGAAGAATACAATAGGATCAAGAATACTTTTTTTCATGAGCTATTGGATGATACCCGAACGAACTTAAGGAAGAAATCCAAGACTCCCGGAGCAGGATATAAGGATGATATCAGTCTGTTACGAATCTTTGAAAGTTTTCAGAGAGGAGAACAGATTGGAGAGTCCGATAAGAGTATGACTGCGGCCGGTGAGAACAATGATTCATCGAAGGGTTATGGATTCCGCTCTCAGGGACGTGAGTGGGATCCTGATTACAGAGAAAGATGTCAGCAATTCTATGATCAGCTGAAAGATCTGGAGATTGATAAGTTATTGATCCCGTTATGGATGGATCGGGACAGCGGAATTGGGGCTTATATCATCGGAAGCGATTATTATGGAGAAGAAGAACGGTCGGGAACCTGGCTTGCACTTCTGGAGCTCTCGGATGTTCAGCCGAGCGAGGATGTTACTTTTTTGGATGTGAGCTTTGATAAGAGGGTGTATCCGGATTATACGATTGAAGAATTATTTGATGAATACTGTAATGAAATCGGCAATGAAACAGGTATGATCTATACGGATGTCTATCAGGAGTACAATGATTTCACAGAGCTTGATCCGGCTTTACCAATATATAACAAGAATGAGGTGCCCGTTGAGCTGCAGAAGTACATTCGATTTCCGGAGGATGATGCTAAGATGAATGGCATATATGCAGCCCAAGAACAGCAATCCTTACAGGAAATGGAGGCTGTCAGGAAGCAAGGACAGGCATGCCGGCAATATATGGTGCATCGCATGGGTTCTGCTGCGCAAAGAAAGTAGGGTGGCATCCCCCCTTCCCATATTCTGAGATTGAAAAGCTGGAACAAATGTTGTAAGATAAGCATATGTTGCTTGAATCGTATACAAGGTTATGCAATAAATATGCAGGAAGGACGAGTAGAAAAGGAGATCAGATTATGAAGAACATGTTGAATTTTAAGGAGTATAGCAAAGAGGAGTTAATGGCGATCCTGAATCTTGCCCTGGATATGAAAAAAGATCCGGCGAAGTATTCTAAGATTCTCGAAGGCAAGAAGCTGTATACCTTATTTGAGAAGACTTCTACCAGAACTTTCCTGTCATTTACAACCGGTATGACGGAATTGGGAGGAACTTATTACAACCAGTTGTGGAAGGATTCTAACTTTGTACTTGGTGAGCCGGTATCAGAGCTTCGCTATGTGGGACGTAACGTGGATATCATTATGGCGCGTCTGATCAAGAATGAGACTGTGGAGTTGTTCGGCGAGAAGACGACGGTACCGTTTATCAATGGCTGTGACAGCACCTATCATCCGTGTCAGATCCTGGCTGATGCTGTAACCTTGTTAGAGAAGTTCGGAACCTTGAATGTGAAGTTCTTATATATTGGTGCAAAGAATAATGTATTCAATTCATTGGTTGAATTCTTTGCTAAGATGGAAGCGGGAACTCTGTACGGGCTGACACCGCTAGTTAACGATACGGCAGTCGAGAGTGATTTCTATGAGAAAGGGAAAGCATCCGGATATTATGTGGAACTCGATCCGACCATGTCTATGGAAGAAGCTAAGAATTATGTAAAAGATATGGATGTTCTGTATACCGATACCTGGGTGGATATGGAATTCTTCAATAATCCGGATTATGCGGAGAAGAAGAAGAAGACCTTGAAAATGATGATGCCATATCAGATTAATAAGGAATTATTAGAGGGCAGCAAGGCAATCGTTCTGCATGATATGCCAATGCATGTAGGGTATGAGATTTCCCAGGAGGTTGTAGATGAGAACTTAGAACATATCTTAGATCAGGCAGAGAACCGCAGACATGCCGAAAAAGCAGTTATGGCAACCCTGCTTGGCAAGGGTGAGATTCTGTAAGAGAATGTTGTAATTGTGAATAGATAGTCTAAGGAGTCCGATGATTGTTCATTGGACTCTTATACATTATTGGGAATATAAAAACAGCATGGCGGCTGCCATGCTGTTTTTATACGTATTCCTTGTTGATCAATCTTATTCCTCAGAGATTGCACCTGCAGGACAAGTACCTGCGCAGGCTCCACAGCTAATGCAGAGATCCTTATCGATCACGAACTGTCCGTCTCCTTCAGAAATTGCTCCTACCGGACATCCACCGGCACAAGCACCACATGATAAACAAGCGTCAGAAATAACGAATGCCATAACGTAAATCCTCCTTGTTTGTTTTCTGATATGATTGTACGAGATTTTTGCGGTATAATCAAGTGTTTTTTATTGTTTTTGTCAACATTTTTTATCAATAAATCCATTTTTAACCATACATTGTCAATAAGTTATACACAACTAACCATGGTTATACATGCCGTACCCTACAATGGAATTCCATCAAGATCTAATGGTTTGAGCCATGCAGCGTCCGGTATTATGCTGATTTTATCCCACTGTATCATGACTGGCTGGATTTACCCCGTCCACCTTGTGTTGTTCTTCTAATTCATGGCTTTGATTAAGCTCTGCCCGACGCTTCCGAATCCCGTCTAAGATGTGCTTCTTGGCTTCGATCGCATCCTTATTTGTTAAGGCTTCTACACCCTTTAATCGGTACTCAATGCCTAATTTCTCATATTTTACAATTCCCATCGTATGATATGGAAGTACATCTAATGCTTTCAGGTTCGATAAGCCGCCAATGAAATATCCCAGTCGCGTTAATTCATCCACCTGATCGGTAATGCCGGGAACGATGACATGCCGGATCCAGAGCGGAACCCGCTGTTCATCCAGATATCTTGCAAAATCAAGGATGTTGTCATTTGGCTGTAAGGTCAGTTTCTTATGTCCTTCCGGATCGATGTGCTTAATGTCCAACATGACCAGATCTGTGACCTTGCAAAGCGCATCGTACTTGGCAAGGATCGCCGGCTCATTTCTGCGGAACATGATACCGGAGGTGTCCAGACAGGTGTGGATGCCCTTCTCCTTGGCCTTCGTAAAGAGCTCTAACAGAAAGTCGATCTGTACCGTCGGTTCACCGCCGGTGGCAGTTATTCCACCATTATTCATATAGAATTCTTTATTCTCATCATAGTATTCTAAGATTTTATCTGCTGTCCATTCTTCACCGCCACCAAGCTCCCAGGTATCCGGGTTGTGGCAGTATGCGCACCGCATAGGGCAGCCTTTGAAGAATACAACAAATCGTGTTCCAGGGCCGTCAACAGTACCAAAAGTCTCTATGGAATGAATGTGTCCGATCATCGCGATCATCCTCCTTGATTGGTAAAAAAGAAGCCGAGAAGGTCTCGGCTTCTTTTGTTTGCCTCGTAGTATTCTTTGCAACCACTAATCGCCAAACTGGTCTTAGCAGTATCTTCGCAACTGCTAATCGCCAAACCAGTCTGCTTCGCAACCTGTCGCACTTCGTGCTTATGTTTGGCGCTAGGATGCTTCGCATCCTATGCATATGGTTTCATACAGTCTTCGAAATGCAAGCATTTCTCATACTGTCTGAAACCATATGCGCAGTTGCTCAGGTGAACTACATAGACTCGTGGAATGTTCTTGAAATTACGTCGTTCTGCTGCTCCTTTGTCAACTTGATGAAGTTAACAGCGTAGCCGGATACACGAATTGTCAACTGTGGATAGTTTTCCGGATGAGCCTGTGCATCTAATAAGGTGTCTCTGTTCAATACATTTACGTTCAAATGATATCCACCCTTTGATGCATATCCATCTAACAAATTCACTAAGTTATCAACCTGCTGTGTTGCTGCCATTTCTATCTACCTCCTATATAATATTTATTTTATTATTTGTTACACGGTACCACGAATCTCGTCATCCATACCCTCCATTAAGGTTGGCACGGAGCATGCCATGCCCGGCTTGCAAGCCAGACTGTTGGCAGTCTCGACACTCTTGGTAAGTGTTCCTTCGGCATTGTCCACGGTCACATCTACGTGACCGTGTCCATTGCTCATCATATTGTCTAACATATTGACAATGTCATCAACTGTGTTCAACTTATCGTCCATTCTAACCTCCGATCATCTAATTCCAGCGAACCGATTTATCATTGGTAGATGAATCATACGCTTCGGTGCAGCCAAAATTACTGATTCTGGCTTAAGTCAATCTCAATATCTCCTGCAAATACCTGATCTTCCTTACCAAGAGCACCAGGGATAATGGTAAATGTATTAGAAATACCATCCTGTGCATCACGGAACGGAATCTTAGCTACGGAAGACAGAGAAGCTACAGCACCATGAGTATCTCTCTGGTGAAGTGGGTTAGCACCCGGTGCAAATGGTGCACCATGCTTTCTTCCGCAAGGTGTATCACCTGTATTCTTACCATATGTTACGTTAGATGTAATTGTAAGAATGGACTGTGTCGGGATACCATTTCTGTAAGTATGATGCTTCCGAATCTTATCCATGAAGGTTGTTACAACATAGGTTGCAATTGAATCTACACGGTCATCATTATTACCATACTTCGGGAAGTCTCCTGTGGTCTCGTAGCTTACTACAACACCCTGCTCGTTCCGGATTGGCTTAACAGTTGCATACTTAATAGCTGATAATGAGTCAGCGACTACAGATAAACCTGCAACACCTGTTGCGAAGTATCTCTTAACATCTCTGTCATGTAAAGCCATCTGGATTCTCTCGTAAGCATACTTGTCATGCATATAGTGGATGATGTTCAAAGCGCTTACATATACGCCTGCTAACCATTCCATCATATCATCGAACTTAGCCATTACATCATCATAATCAAGGACATCGCCCTCAACCGGACGGTACTTAGGGCCAACCTGTACACCGGTACACTCATCAACACCACCGTTGATTGCGTACAACAGACACTTAGCAAGATTTGCACGTGCTCCGAAGAACTGCATTTCCTTACCGATTACCATAGAAGATACACAGCATGCAATACCGTAATCATCACCATGATATGGTCTCATTAAGTCATCGTTCTCATACTGGATAGAAGAAGACTTGATTGACATCTTAGCACAGAACTGCTTCCATCCCATTGGAAGTCTGGTTGACCAGAGAACGGTCAAGTTCGGCTCCGGAGCAGTACCTAAGTTGTTCAAAGTATTCAGATAACGGAAGCTCATCTTAGTAACAAGCGTACGACCATCTGTACCCATACCGCCAAGAGACTCGGTTACCCATACCGGATCACCGGCAAAGATCTGATTGTACTCCGGAGTACGAGCGAACTTTACAAGTCTTAACTTCATAATGAAGTGATCGATGAATTCCTGAATCTGTTCCTCGGTAAAGGTGCCATTAGCAAGATCACGCTCTGCATATACATCAAGGAATGTAGAAGTACGTCCAAGAGACATTGCAGCACCATTCTGCTCCTTAACAGCTCCTAAGTAGCCGAAGTAAGTCCACTGAATAGCTTCCTGTACATTAGAAGCCGGCTTGGAAATATCGAAGCCATAGCTTGCAGCCATCTGTGTTAATTCCTGAAGAGCTCTTATCTGTTCTGCAATCTCTTCCTTGCCACGAATTACATCATCGGTATATACATTACCAAATGATTCCTTCTGTGCCTTCTTATCCTCGATCAAACGATCAGTACCATAAAGTGCTACTCTACGATAGTCGCCGATGATACGTCCACGTCCGTATGCATCCGGAAGACCTGTGATGATGTGGTTGGTACGACATCTTCTGATCTCTGCATCGTATACATCGAATACACCAGCGTTGTGGGTCTTTCTGTGCTTGGTGAAGAACTCAACGATCTCAGGATCTACCTTGTAACCATTATCTTCGCAAGCCTTCATAGCCATACGAATACCACCATATACGTTCATACCTCTCTTGAAAGGCTTGTCTGTCTGGAAACCTACGATCGTCTCCTTATCCTTATCAAGATATCCAGGACCATGAGAAGTCAAAGTAGATACAACCTTCGTATCCATATCTAATACGCCGCCTGCTTCTCTTTCCTTCTTAGAAAGATCCATTACCTGATTCCACAGATCCTTCGTATTCTGAGTAGGACCAGCTAAGAAAGCGTCGTCTCCCTCGTACGGTGTGTAATTCTTCTGGATGAAGTCACGAACATCGATGACTCTCTGCCATTCTCCACCAACAAATCCATTCCATTCAGAACCCATTTGAAAAAATCCTCCTTTTATTGTGTATATTTTCGCGGGCAGACATCTTAATCTTAACTAAATGCTGTGAAAAGATTTCATAATGATATTCAGCGAAAAATCTTGAGAAATGACTCAAAATCTGTCTGCGGAGTACATCGATGAATCCCTGTAAATGCGAGTCGTGTTGTCTGCTCTGCTCCATACTTCAATTATAAATGCATATTGTATACAAGTCAAACGATTTTCCCTCAAAACAATGTACTTTTTTTAGTACATTGAACGATACAAGGGGGGCTTAAAAACGTAATTTTTGGACATTTTTTACAATAAATGGTAGGCGGCTTCCGTCAAATCGCTCATGGCGTTGTGGAGGGAAGGGAGGGTCACCACAAAATGTAGTGGTTAGAGGAACAAAGTATAATCCTATAATTTTTCATGTGAGAAATATCCGATTATTGAATTGTTATTTCATTTTACAAAAGTTATTATAATAACAGGGCATAGTGTCCGGAGTGTTGTGTTATATGTGTTACGCGGACACCCGGTGCTAGGCAAGTATAATGGATAATAACAGGAGGTAATTGTACAGTGGGTGAGATTTTTAAGGGAATACCGGTGATCAAGTATGAAGGACCGGACAGCAAGAATCCGTATGCATTTAAGTATTATGATCCGGACAGAGTGATCATGGGCAAGACTATGAAGGAGCATCTGCCATACGCAATGGCTTGGTGGCATAATCTCGGAGCAAATGGTGTAGATATGTTCGGCGCAGGCTCTATGGACAAGCGGTTTGGCGCAGAAAGCTACGGCACGATGGAGCATGCCAAGGCAAAGGTGGATGCCGGCGTGGAATTCATGCAGAAGCTGGGTATCCGTTATTTCTGCTTCCATGATGTGGATCTGGTTCCGGAAGCAGATGATATCAACGAAACCAATCGGAGATTAGATGAGATTACCGATTATATCCTGGAGAAGACCGCAGGAACCGACATCAAGTGCCTCTGGGGAACTGCCAACATGTTCGGCAATCCGAGATTCATGAATGGCGCAGGTTCTACGAATTCTGTAGATGTATA
>CACZRT010000167.1 GCA_902783585.1 uncultured Lachnospiraceae bacterium
ACGGTATGAGAGTATCGTGAGAATAGAACGGTACATGAGTATCGTGAGAATGTCAGACAGAAGGAGTGAGTGTTATGCCACCGGTAAGAGGACGAGGTAAGCCGCCTGCTAACGCAGGGAAGCTATTCAAGCGGATCATGGGGATCTTAATGAAGAATTATGGTGTTCGGGTTGTAATTGTTGCGATTCTGATCGTGATTAGTGTATTGGCAAATGTACAGGGGAATCTGTTTATTAAGACCCTGATCAATGATTATATAGAACCGATGGTGAAGAGCGGATCTACGGATTTTCAGCCGCTGCTGCATGCGATCATCCGGGTGGCATGCTTCTATCTGTTGGGTGTTGCGGCGTCCTATACCCAAAGTCTGCTGATGGTGTATGTGACACAGGGAATGTTAAAGACCATCCGTCTTGACCTGTTCCGGAAGATGGAGAAGCTGCCGATCAAGTATTTTGATACCCATGCGCATGGAGATATCATGTCCATCTATACGAATGATATTGATACTCTGCGCCAAATGATCAGTCAGGCACTTCCGCAGTTCTTAAACAGCGGGATCACATTGGTATCTACGATCATCAGTATGCTGTTCTTAAGTATACCGTTGTCGCTTCTGTCATTTGCGATGGTAGGTGTGATGCTGTTCTTTACGAAGAAGGTAACGGGGCTGTCTTCGAAGTATTTCATATCCCAGCAGAAGGATATCGGCGCGTTGAACGGATATATCGAGGAAATGATGGAAGGACAGCGGGTGGTTAAGGTATTCTGCCATGAAGAGGAGAATATCCGCGAATTTGATGAGTTAAATGAGCAGCTGTTCCATAGTGCCTATAATGCCAATAATTTCTCGAACCGTTTAGGTCCGATTAATGCGCAGATCGGGAATGTCAGTTATGTACTCTGCGCTATTGTGGGGGCGGTGCTTGCCATCGGCGGTGTCGGAGGCTTTACATTAGGCGGTCTGGCGAGCTTCCTGACCTTCAATAAGAGCTTTAGTATGCCGATCAACCAGATCAGTATGCAGATCAATTCGATCATCATGGCTCTGGCCGGTGCAGAACGTATCTTTGATCTGCTGGATCAGGAGCCGGAGGCAGATGATGGCTATGTCAGTCTTGTGAATGTGAAGCGTGAGAATGGGAAACTGATCCCGACGACGGAGCGTACGGGCTTATGGGCGTGGGAGCACAAGCATACCGACGGTTCAGAGACGACCTATGTGGAATTAAAAGGGGAGGTTGTCTTTGATGATGTAGACTTTGGTTATAATGATGAGAAGATCGTTCTTCACAATGTCAGCCTGTTCGCAAATCCGGGACAGAAGCTGGCCTTTGTCGGTTCTACCGGAGCCGGTAAGACGACCATTACCAATCTGATTAACCGGTTCTATGATATTCAGGATGGCAAGATCCGGTATGATGGAATCAATGTGAATAAGATCAAGAAGGGAGATCTTCGGCGGTCTCTGGGAATGGTATTGCAGGATACGCATTTGTTCACGATGAGCGTCAGAGAGAATATCAGATACGGGCGGTTAGATGCTGCGGATGAAGAGGTTGAGGCAGCGGCAAGACTTGCCAACGCGGATGGATTTATCCGAAGGCTGCCGCAGGGCTATGATACGATCCTGACCGGCGATGGCGCGAACCTAAGTCAGGGACAGAGACAGCTGCTCGCTATTGCAAGGGCAGCGATCGCGGATCCCCCGGCGCTGATCTTAGATGAGGCTACCAGCTCCATTGATACCCGTACCGAGCAATTGGTAACGGACGGTATGGATAAGCTGATGAAGGGCAGAACGACATTTGTAATTGCCCATCGTTTGTCAACGATCCAGAATAGTGATTGTATCATGGTATTGGAGCATGGACGTATTATCGAACGAGGCTCACATGAGGAACTGATTGCTTCGAAGGGACGGTATTATCAGCTGTATACCGGTAATGCGGCCGTAAGCTGATGATCAGGATGAGATATAACAGACTTAGAGAATTTATAGAAAAAGGAAAGTTGGAATATGGGATTTAAATTCGGTATTATCGGCGCCGGTGTTATGTCCGGACGTATGGCGGATACAGTTCGTCAGATGAAGGATGTGGATCTGTATGCGGTTGCTGCCCGTGAGGAAGAGCGGGCGAAGGAATTTGCGGATCAATACGGGGCAGAGACCTTCTACGGCAGCTATGAGGCGCTGATGGAGGATGAACAGGTAGAACTGATCTATATTGCGGTTCCGAATCATCTGCATTATCAGGTGGCAAGAGATTGTATCCGGCACGGAAAGCCGGTGCTGTTAGAGAAACCATTTACGTTGAATGAGAATCAGGCGGAGAATCTGATCCGGCTGTCGGAGTTGAATCAGGTGTTTCTCTGTGAGGCGATGTGGGTTCGGTTTATGCCAATGATGATGAGAATTCGGAAGGAATTAGAACGGGAACGGATCGGAGAGGTGATCTCTGTTACAGCAGATATGGGATATGACCTTCGGGAGGTGGAACGTCTGCTCCGTCTGGATATGGGCGGCGGCGCACTTCTGGACATCGGGGTCTATCCGCTCAGCTTCGTTCTTCAGATTATTGGCAATGAGATTGATAATATCTCTACGTCGGTGGTACATATGAATTCCGGTGTGGATGCACAGGAGCTGATCAATCTGACCTATTCGAATGGTGCTATGGCAGGCTTCTATGTGACGATGCTGGCCAATACGAAGAAACGGGCTGTGATCTACGGAACAGAAGGGCGGATCGAAGTAGAGGATATTAACTGCTATTCGGAATATCGGATCTATGATGATAAGGATCAGCTGATAGAAGAGACATTGAAAGAACCGCAGATCAGTGGATTGGAATATGAGGTAGAGTCCTGTATCCATGCGATCCGGAATCATAAGCTCGAATGTCCGGAGATGACGCACTATGATACATTGTTTCAGATGCGTGTACTGGATTCTGTTCGGAAGATCTGGAATATGCAGTTTCCTCAGGAGAAGGAGGCCTCTTCTTCATACCAGCCTTCCCCGTCTCCGATGGGCTCCTCTACACAATCTAAGATGTAACGATAGATGTCTTGATATGTGCTTGCGGAATAGTGCAGTCCGTCACGGGACTGATATCCGCCTTCTTGCAGATAGGAATAGGTATCAATATAGCGAATGGGAAATGCCTTGGCGGATGCTGAGGCATTTTGCGTCTCAATATAGTCCTTCATGGTCTGATTAAATGCTTCAATCTGACGGTTGGTAACACTTGTGCAGGGAGAGCGGACGGGATTGACAGATACAATATAGACGGGACAATCCTTCCAGATGGTATCTGTGTATTCGGAATAGAGGGATATATAGTTCTTAATATTGCCTAGATCGTTGACCCCCATGTTGATAACGATGATATGCGGAGAGGACGTGTCATTCTCTATGGTGGCATGGATCTGTGTCAGCCATCGATAGCCTTTGCCTACCTTGGCGAGAAATGTATGGTTGGACAGGTCGGTATGGGCTGCGTTTAAGGCTGACTGCATTCCGACCATGCGGGAATCACCGATGAAGAGAATGGGGTAATTGTCTACATGTCGGACCGAATGCCGCTCACTGTATTCCGTGGTTGAACCGACCGGCAGATAGCTCACCGCCTGTGTGGACACCTCTCCATAGGTCAGGTGGGAGGAGGCACTTAAGAAAATGACCAGACAGCTCCACAGCAGGATCAGAGTGAGGCTTGTTCTTAAGGCAGCAGATAGACGCTTATCATACATAAGATCAACTCCTTATCAGATATTTGATAATCATTATCAAAGAAAATGATTGTATTCTTTATCTAGCATAAGTGGAGTGTCTGAATTACAGAAAAAGGGAATGTGAAGTTCGACAGGAAGGGAAAAGTATGGTACAATTAAAAAAATATGAAACGTTAATGAAAGGTTGATCATATGGATGAGAAATTAGTCTTTTCAATATTGGGAATCGAGCCGACGAAGGATGAAAATCTGTTAAAGGAGCGTTATCATGCGCTGCTGACAGGCTGTAATCCTGAGGATGATCCGGAGGGCTTTAAGCGTCTGCGGGAGGCTTATGAGACGGCGGTCAGCCTTGCAAGACGTTCGGAGACCGAGGAAGAAGAGAAGAAAGAGAAGGATGAGATCGACCTG
The DNA here is from genome assembly GCA_902783585.1 of uncultured Lachnospiraceae bacterium. Lineage (GTDB taxonomy): Bacteria > Bacillota > Clostridia > Lachnospirales > Lachnospiraceae > CAG-632. The sequence continues at coordinate 4,151 of CACZRT010000167.1, forward strand.
TGGTTAGATCGCGTGAATGACTGCTATTGGTATCTTGCTACGAGAAATGATCCTAAGGCATGGAAAGAGCTGTTTAAGGATGAGGTCTGCATGGCGCTTGATACGGCATTGGAGACAAGAGAGCGGTTCCTTGTCTTCCTAATGTCTCATGTATATGTAGAGCAGAAGATTTGGCAAATGTTTGATGCAGAGTTCCGAATCCGGGAGGATCTGGAGGACTTGAAGGAGATGTTCCCGTCCGATTTCTTAAGCTATATTGTCTATCAGATCGAGAATAAGGAATTCTTCGCATACGATCTGCTGGAGGTTCTTGCGCTTGATGAGGCCGAGGTCGAGGTGGATTCTTATATTGTGAAGTATCTTCGGATCAAGACGGATCTGGATCGCGGAGAACAGATGGATACCATTGCTCAGAGGATTGATGATCTTCGCGCCTGTGAGGTATATCACCCGTATGAGGATGTGGAACGGATCAGGCTTGCGCTATACAGTGAAGATCCGAATAAGATGAAGGATATGCTTCCGCTTGTGCAGAAGCTCCTTGAGACCGATCCGGAGGATTCGTATATCGGATACTGGTGCGGACGTCTGTACAGCAGGATCGGAGAATGGGAGAATGCTTATACCTGCTGGAATACCATTCTTCAGAAGAATCCGGAGCAATACAATGCGCGGGTCGGCATGGCGGAATATTATATCGAGACTGAGGAATATGTGAAGAGTAAGGATCTGATCATGGATCTCTTAGAAGAAAACGGCCGCGATAATTATACGCTGGAATTGATGCGGAAGGTGAATCCTTATCTGATCGAATATTATAAGGCTGAGGCGGAGAAGGAAGATTATAAGAAGAACATGATCGAGGCCTGCTGGTGCATGTTCCAGAATGAGTTTTTTGAGGATACCCTTGATTTGCTTGGAACGCTTGATATTCAGAAGGAAGACAAGGAATATTATGATTATGTGAACATGACCGGCCGCTGTTATCTGGGACTTGAACAATATGGAGAGGCAATCGAGTATCTGAAGCTGTGGGAAGAAGCGCGGCAGCAGCTGGTAGATGATGGAAGTGATAAGTATCAAAAACGGATATCCAGAGAAGGGTTTATTAAGTCTGCTATCGGTATCGCCTATCAGTCTTTAAAGAATTATGATATGGCAGAGCTCTTTCTGAAGGAAGGAATTGAGAAGGAGAAGGATGAGCTGGTAAAGCATTCCGTGATGGAACGGCTGGCGCTTCTCTATTACGATCGTAAGAACTATACAGAATGTAAGCATGTATGTGACCGGATCATAGAGGAAGATCCGGAGTATTATCCTGCTTATCTTCGCAGGCAGCAGGCGGCTTATGAGAACCGTGACGCGCAGGCCGTGATTGATGATTATTATAATGCGGTTCATTTGTATGCCGGATATTACCGCCCGTATTTACTGGCAGTGAAGGTCTTTGTCGGATATCATCAATATGAGGATGCCAGGAAGGTCATAGAAGCAGCAAGGGAAAGACAGGTAGAGCATCCGATGCTGGATCTGTATGAGATCAAGGTGCTCCGCAACTTTGCCGAGTCGGATGAGGAATATGAGAAGGCACTGCAATTATGCGCCCGCTTGATGCTTAAGGTGCGTGAACAGAAAGAGGCGGAGAGAACAGAGCGCTCCGAAGCGGAGATGTCGGATGAGGAAATATTGGATAAGGATCTGAAGAAGGACGGAATGTCGGATGATGAGGTTCT
>CACZRT010000168.1 GCA_902783585.1 uncultured Lachnospiraceae bacterium
CTTACGCCTCAGCAGGTGCTGCATCCTTTAAGGACAGAGAAATCTTGCCCATCTCAACGCCGATACACTTCACACGTACCTTATCGCCGATATTCACAACATCCTCAACCTTAGCAACCCGCTCCTTAGCAAGCTTGGAAATATGGATCATACCATCCTTGTTCGGAGACAATTCAACGAATGCTCCGTATGGCATGATTCTTACAACTGTTCCGTCATAGGTCTTACCAACCTCGATCGGATCAACAATTGAATGAATGATCTGGATCGCACGCTCAATACCTGCCTTCTCAACACCGCAGATATAGACGGTTCCGTCATCATCAATATCAATCTTAACACCGGTCTCATCGATGATCGCATTGATGGTCTTACCCTTCTGACCAATGATCTCACCGATCTTCTCAGGGTCAACCTGCATCTGCTCGATCTTCGGTGCATATTCGCTAACCTCCGGACGTGGAGCGGCGATTGCCGGCTTCATACAGGTATCCATGATGAATAACCGTGCTTCTCTCGCTCTTGCAATTGCTTCCTCTACGATCGGACGAGTCAGACCGTGAATCTTAATATCCATCTGAATGGCTGTAATACCATCGACCGTACCGGTCACCTTAAAGTCCATATCTCCGAAGAAGTCCTCTAAGCCCTGAATATCTGTCAGAACAATATAATCATCATCGGTATCACCGGTAACCAGACCGCAGGAAATACCAGCAACCATCTTCTTGATCGGTACACCGGCTGCCATCAGGGACATACAAGAAGAACAGGTAGATGCCATAGAGGTCGAACCATTGGATTCAAACGTCTCTGATACTGTACGGATCGCATATGGGAACTCCTCTTCACTCGGAAGTACCGGAACTAATGCTTTCTCAGCAAGTGCTCCGTGTCCGATCTCACGACGTCCCGGACCACGGCTCGGCTTAGTCTCACCTACCGAATAAGACGGGAAATTATAGTGATGCATATACCGCTTGCTCGTCTCATTCGAATCTAAGCCATCCACCTTCTGAATCTCAGATAACGGTGCTAAGGTACATACATTACAGATCTGGGTCTGTCCACGTGTGAACATGGCAGAACCATGTACTCTCGGAATAATATCAACCTCTGCAGCCAGTGGACGGATCTGGTTGATCGCACGCCCATCCGGTCTCTTGTGATCCTTTAAGATCATCTTACGAACGGTCTTCTTCTGGTACTGATATATGGCATCCGGAAGAACCGCTAACCATTCCTCCTTATCTGCAAATGCTTCCTCTAACTTCGCGGTAATCTGACGGATATTCTCCTCTCTTACCTGCTTCTCATCGGTAAATACTGCCTCTTCCATCTGGGCAGGAGTAACGATCGTCTTCATAGCCTCAAACAGCTCCTCCGGAACTGCACAGCTAACATATTCATGCTTCGGCTTGCCTACCTCTGCAACGATCTGATTGATAAATGCAATGATCGTCTGATTGATCTCATGTGCCTTATAGATCGCCTCGATCATTTTTGCCTCCGGAACCTCATTGGCACCGGCCTCGATCATAATAACCTTCTCACTGGTAGAAGCAACAGTCAGCTGAAGATCGCCTTCCTTCCACTGCTTCTGGGACGGATTCACAATGAATTCACCATCGACCAGACCCATCTGTGTCATTGCACATGGTCCGTCAAACGGAATATCCGAAATACAGGTAGCGATCGAAGCACCCAGCATTGCAACTAATTCCGGACGGCACTCCGGATCTACAGACATAACCATATTATTCAAGGTTACATCATTCCGGTAATCCTTCGGGAATAACGGACGCATCGGACGGTCGATAACACGGGAAGTAAGGATTGCATTCTCAGATGCCTTACCCTCACGCTTATTAAAGCCTCCCGGGATCTTTCCGACTGCATACATCTTCTCTTCATACTCTACAGAAAGCGGGAAGAAATCAATACCCTCTCTCGGTTTCTCGGATGCGGTTGCCGTAGATAATACCACCGTATCGCCATAGTGCATAAATGCACAGCCATTTGCCTGCTTACCAACGCGGTTAATATCTACCCGAAGGGTTCTGCCGGCAAGTTCCATCGTAAATTGCTTATACATGTTCTTTTCTCCTTTTCTATAATGTCATGCATAAGACACCGAAACGACTAAAAAAACCACTGACTAATAGCTGATCAATACCGATTTATCCAGCATTCTCAATAGTCTTTTTAGCAGTCTCGGTTAGCGTCTTACACAATCCATACTATTTTAGCATTAAGTATCAATAAAATCAACCAAAAAAATCAATAGAATCTACAAAAAATCAACAGAGTCCACAACAGGAATCCGCAATATGCCCCTAATGATCCATCGGACATACAAAATCCCCTTACCGTTACATACGATAAGGGGATTTGTATAGGATCGAATATCGATCAGGCTTACTTTCTCAGACCTAACTGCTCGATCAGGGTACGATACCGGTTGATATCCTTCTTCTTCAGATATGCAAGCATATTCCGTCTCTGACCTACCATCTTAAGAAGACCTCTTCTTGAATGATGATCATGCGGATTTGCCTTGAAATGCTCCTGAAGATCATTGATTCTTGCAGTAAGGAGTGCAACCTGAACCTCCGGAGAACCTGTATCTCCTTCTGAACGGCCGTACTTCTTAATGATTTCTGCCTTCTGCTCTGTTGTGATCATGTTTGTTTCCTCCTGTATTCCTTATTGATTCAGCGGATACTAAGATATGGTGGAGTCCTCCGATATCTGGGCATCGCTATTTTTAACATCGTTATACTATCATATATGATTTGAATTGTAAAGCGATAATTTCACTCTCTGATCCTCTGGTAGAATTCTGCCATCCGGTCGACTCTTGCCGTCATATTCTCCATCAAGGCATCGATCAGCGTGAGAGCCACCATGGATTCTACAACCACAACTGCCCGTGGAACGATGATCGGATCGTGCCTTCCTTTGATCGATACGGTAATATCCTCTCCATTCTTATTCACGGTCTTCTGCTCATGAAGGATCGATGGGGTCGGCTTGAATGCCGCCCGAAGAACGATCGGAGAACCGTCGCTCATACCACCTAAGATCCCGCCGGAATGATTCGTAAGCTTTGCCGCTTTCCCATCTTTCATGGCAAAGCCGTCATTGTTTTCCGAACCGATTGCCTTCGACACTGCCATACCGTCTCCGATCTCAAAGCCCTTCACAGCCCCGATGGACATAACCGCCCTGGCAAGATTCGCATCTAACTTATCAAAGACCGTCTCGCCGATTCCCGTCGGCATTCCTGTTACAATGCATTCTGCCATTCCGCCGACAGAATCATGGTCCTTCATCATCTGTTCGATATATTCCCCTGCCTGCTCTGCCGCCTTCGCGTCCGGCATATACAGGCTGTTACCTGCAATCTCTGCTTTATCAAACCGGCTGTAATCAATCTCAACCGGCCCAATGGATCTCGTATAGGTAAGGATCTCAACTCCGAATTCCTGTAACAGCTTAGCCGCAACTGCTCCGGCCGCCACCCGTCCGATCGTCTCCCTTCCGGAGGACCTTCCGCCGCCGCGGTAATCCCGGAATCCGTACTTCTCATCAAAGGTATAATCCGCATGTCCCGGACGGTAATAGCTTGCAATCTCACTGTAATCGGAAGACCGCTGGGTCTGATTCATCACAACCATGGAAATCGGAGTGCCGGTCGTCTTTCCCTCGAACACACCGGATAAGATCTCTACGGCATCGTCTTCCTTCCTTGGCGTCGAATACTTTGATCGTCCCGGCTTACGACGATCCAGATAGGCCTGTACGTCCTCCTCAGACAGAGCAAGTCCTGCCGGACAGCCGTCGATCACAACTCCCACACCTTTGCCGTGCGATTCTCCCCATGTCGTTATTCGAAATAATTTTCCGTAGATTGATCCTGCCATATACTTCTTCCCATCTGTCAAGTGACCGCTTCATTCTGTTATGGATTACTTTCCTTCATAGATCAATGCCGAAGAGATATCATACTTACTGAGTGCTTCTCTTCCTTTCAGACCTGCAAGCTCCATTAAGAATACCATTTTCACAACTTCTCCGCCAAGCTCTTCCACCATCTCTGCCGCTACCTTCATGGTTCCGCCGGTAGCGATCAGATCATCCACAAGCACAACCTTCTGCCCCGGCTTAATAGAATCCTTATGCATCTCAATGGTTGCCGTACCATATTCCAGAGAGTACTCCCGGGAGATCGTCTCGCAAGGCAGCTTCCCCTTCTTCCGAACCAGTACGAACGGCTTATGCAGATTATAGGCAATCGGCATTCCGAAGATGAAGCCTCTGGACTCCGCGCCAACGATCACATCAAAATCGACATCCTTTAAGAATGCCTGCATACTGTCGATCGCAAGCTGTAATCCATCCGCATCCTGTATTACCGTAGTTACATCCCGGAACATGATGCCCGGCTCCGGAAAGTCCGGTATCGTTCTTACATAATCTTCCAGCTTCTTCATCTGTTACCCTCCATTTATTCTTATATTACAAAATCATATCCATATTCCAGATCAATATCCAGCATATGATTATTACCGTCTTTATCTGACCATTCATACGGCGTGTTCTGATATACATAATAATTCAGCCAGTTCGTGTAGACTGTATTTGCGTGACAGCGCCAGGATTTGATCGGCTTATTCTCCGGATCATTCTCCGGATAATAATTAACCGGAATCTTCGGTCCGATCCCCTTCTTCAGATCCCGCTTATACTCCTGATCCAGAGTCAGCGTATCATACTCCGGATGTCCGGTAACGAAGATATTCTTACCGTCATCGCCAATGATCAGACACGGACCGGTCTCCTTCGAATCCGCAACGATCTCCAGATGCTCATTCGACGTAATATCCTTCCGAAGCACTCCCGTATAACGGGACTGCGGCATCAGGAAGGTATCGTCGAACCCGCGTACTAGCGGCGTCTTCTTATGGAAGGTCTTCTGCTCATATACCCCCGACAGCTTCTCCGGAAGCAGCACCTTCTTCACTCCGTAACGGTAGTACAGGCCTGCCTGTGCTCCCCAGCAGATATGAAAGGTCGAGGTTACATTCGTTTCCGACCAGTCCATGATCATGGTAAGCTCCTTCCAGTACTCAACCTCTTCGAATTCCATCTTCTCTACCGGCGCGCCGGTTATGATCAGTCCATCATACTTCTTATCCTTGATCCGGTCAAAGGTCGTATAGAACCGCTCCATATGATTCTTCGCCACATGCTTGGACTCATAGGAATCCGTTCGGATCAGCGTGATATTGACCTGAAGCGGTGTATTGGACAGACTACGCATCAGCTGCAGCTCCGTATCCTCCTTTAACGGCATCAGATTCAGGATCAGGATCGATAACGGACGGATTTCCTGCGACATGGCACGGCTCTCATCCATGACAAATATATTTTCTTTTTCCAGAATCTTCTTAACCGGTAAATCATTTGCGATACGAATCGGCATCTTCGTTCCCTTCTTTCTGTCTAGTCTCAAAAACAAGTAGTATTATAATATATTTTCATTCATTCTTCAACCCTGACCGCACCGGCAGATACGACCGTACCTCTCCCCCGAACCTTGCAGGACATCACGATCATTCTCACATACCGCAAGTATCTGCCTTCATTTGCATATACACTATACTTCTTGCGGAACACCGTTCTCCATAAGCGCCAGAAAATCCTCCTCCGAGAGGATCGGAATATTCAGCTCCTTCGCCTTCTTATTCTTAGAGGAATTCGAAGTTACATCATTGTTGATCAGATAATTCGTCTTAGAGGTAACAGAGCCTGTCACCTTGCCGCCCTTTGCTTCGATCAAAGCCTTGACCTCATCCCGATTTGCAAAATGATGCACGGCACCGGTAATAACAAAGGTCAGTCCTTCTAACGTCTGATTCCCTTCCTCTACAACCTCCTGCTCAAAGGTTAGCTCCTTCCGTAACTCCTCAATTCTATGAAGATTGTCCGGATTCTGAAAATAAGCCACCACGGATTCCGCAATGATCTCGCCGACACCCTCGATCTCTGTAAAATCCTCCACCGGCGCATGGCAGATCGCGTCCAGATCATTATGAAACTGCTTGCAGATCAGCTTCGCCGTAGCGACTCCGATATTGGCAATTCCCAGTCCATACAGGAATCTGGACAGCGTTGTGGTTCTGGAGGCATCGACCGCCTGGATCAGATTCTCGTAAGATCTGTCGCCAAAGCCGTCTAACACGGTAATCTGCATCCGATACGGCTCTAACCGGTACAGATCATAGAGATCGTTAACAAAGCCTTCCTCTACAAAGCGTTCAAGCGTGGCTTCGGATAATCCGTCTATGTTCATGGCATTACGGGATACAAAATGCGTAAACAGCTTGATCTTCTTCGCGCTGCAATAATCATTGGTACAATAGAGCGCCCTTCCATCCCGGATCTGCCGGATCTCCGTCGGAGCCCCGCAGGCCGGACAATGCTCCGGAATCGGAACCGTACCGCTCCTTGTCTTATTCTCAGCTACCTGTGGAATGATCATATTCGCCTTATAGACAGTAATCTCATCCCCCACGCCAAGCTCGAAGCTCTCTAAGATACTGATATTATGCATACTTGCACGGCTGACGGTGGTTCCCTCTAATTCGACCGGATCAAAGACCGCAACCGGATTGATCAGTCCGGTTCTGGACGGACTCCATTCAATATATTGAAGATGCGTTACAGCAAGCTCATCCGCCCATTTAAAAGCAATGGAATCCCGCGGGAACTTGGCGGTATTCCCCAGACTCTTACCATACGCCACATCATCATAGATCAGTACCAGACCGTCCGACGGAAAGTCATTCTTCTCAATCCGCGCCGCATAAGCCTTCACCGCATCCCGTATGGTCGCTTCGGTCACTTCCACATACTCCACCACATCAAAGCCAAGCTCTGTCAGCCATTCAAACCGCCGCTTCACCGAATTGTGAAAATCTACATCCTCCACCTCTACCAGATTAAAGGCAAAGAAGTGCACATTCCGCTCTGCCGTGATCTGGTTATTTAACTGCCGGACCGTTCCGCTGCATAGGTTTCTTGGATTCTTATATCTCGCGTCCACGTCCTCGATCGCGGCATTGATCTTATCAAAGTCCGAATATTTAATAACCGCTTCTCCCCTGATCACCAGCTCACCCTGATACGGGATCCTCTGCGGAATATTCTTGAAGGTCTTCGCATTATTCGTGATTACCTCTCCGATTTCACCATTTCCACGGGTAACCGCCTTTTCCAGCTCACCGTGGTTGTAGGTTAATACAACGGTCAGCCCGTCCATTTTCCATGAAAGCAGTCCCTTCTGATCTCCAAGCCACGCTGCCAGCGCGTCCACATCCTTCGTCTTATCCAGAGAAAGCATTGGAGAGGAATGCTCCTCCTTGACCAGTTCGCTGACCACCTCATATCCGACATGGATCGTCGGACTGTTCGAGAGCGTAACTCCTGTCTGACCTTCCAGCTCAACCAGCTCATCATACAAGGCATCATACTCCAGATTGCTCATGATCTCCCGATCTTCCTGATAATATGCGCGCCCTGCCCGATTCAATAATTCTACTAATTCCTTCATGCGGTCCATCTGATTCATACTGCTACCTCTTATTCTATTCTTTCCATTCTACAGTTCATTTTTAGAAAAGATCCTTTTAATCCAATGGATATACCATAATTACCAATTCCTTCCGAACAGCTTATCGTTCCTTACTGTCGTATCCTTCACGGCTGCCAGGTTCCTCAATCGCTCTACTTCTTCCTGCGTCAGTTCACGGTATTCTCCCTTCTTTAGGTCTCCAAGCTCGATATTCATAACTCTGATGCGCTTTAATTTCCGGACATAATAGCCGCAGGCCTCACACATTCTTCGGATCTGGCGATTCAAGCCCTGCGTCAGAATGATGGTAAAGCTTCGCTCGCCGGTTGCATAGATTTCACACGGTCTGGTCACGGTATCCAAAATAGGAACTCCACCTGCCATCTTCCTTAGAAAGCCCTTGGAAACCAGCTTGTTAACCGTCACCTCATATTCCTTCTCATGTTCATTCCGCGCTCTGCTGATCGCATTCGCAAGATCACCGTCATTGGTCAGCAGAAGCAATCCTTCCGAATCCTTATCCAGACGCCCGATATAGGTAAGCGGAACCGGATATTTCAGATCCTCAAATACTGTTTTGGCACCTTGTCCGTCCTTGGAACAGACCAGGCCCTTCGGCTTATAATAAGCGATCACAACCTTATTTCCGGATCGTTTCACTTCTTTGCCGTCAATCACTACCTGATCTGTATCCGAGATCTGCATTCCCGCCTCTGCCGGTCTGCCATTTACCAGCACACGACCATCCTCGATCATACGATCCGCTTCCCGGCGGGAACAGACACCGCATTCACTGATATATTTGTTCAGACGAAGGGTACTCTTATCCTTATCACTCATACTCTCATTCATCCCTGCTTACTTATTCACAGCTTCCTTATCCACAAGCTTCCTGTTCCTGCTGCTCTTATTCACAGCCTCATAACTCACAGTCTTCCTGCTTCATCAATATCTGATTCCTATGATTATAACTCTTACTATGAAAAACGAGTAGAGTATACCCCCTACTCGGTCTTTCCGTTCTTGTTATCTTCTCTTATGCTTTATTCTGCCTCCGGCTCCTCGGACGAAGTCGCCGCATTCAGCTTATCATAGAATTGCTGGAGGCTCTCATCCTGAGCTGCCGAATCGATATTATTCTGTTCAACACGGTCAAAGATCTTAACGATCTCCGGATTCTGATTTAACTCATTAATATACGCCATGATATCCGGATTCGAAGCGATCGTATTATCATGTACATATCCACCATAAGCAGTCGGAATCAGATAGAACTGATGAATACTTAACGGCTGGACATTCACATCCGGAATCTGCGTATTAACGACCACATATACCACAAAGGAGCCTTCACTTAAGCCCGGTGCCGTATAGCATTCCGGATTGGAATACTTCGTTGCAAAATGCAACCGCTTCTCTAATTCCTCCATATTGATCTGGGAAGGATCTGACACCATAGAGCACAGCACATTATAATCACAGTTCGTCACGGCATTCAAATAGCTTTCCGCAAAGGAATTCACAGCCGGATATTCATTCCGTCTGATCAACTTATCCTCGCCTGCCGCATCAGACGGAGCGGTACTTACGCCATCCGCAGCCTGTACATCCTCTGAAGAGCCTTCCTCTGCCTGACCATTGTTCTTCCCATCCGTTTGGTCCGGATCCTTCTCTGCCGTAACCGCCGTATTCTGTCCTGTCTGATCCGGCTCCGTCTTCTTATTCTTAGAAAATGGCTTGCCAATAATTAAAAACAGAATAACCGCGATCATAAAAACAGCCCATACGATAATGAACTTCATCGTAGGATTGATATAGATCGATTCTCCTCTTGTCTTAATCTCTGTATCCCGAAAGTGAATCCGGTTAAATCTCCGGTTCACCTGCTTCCAAAAATCATTTGCCATGATGGTACCTTGCCTTATCTATTATCAAACTTCTGAATCTCATGATCACAGTCCTTCTGTTATGTCTGATCTTTCGTGGTCCTGGATCGAATCCGATGTATTCGCGATCTTCATTTATCCACGAATCATTGTAGCAAACCGAAAAATAAAAATCAATAAGTGTTTGCATTTCTAAGAATTATGGGTTATAATGCTTAACGGTGATGCACCAGTAGCTCAGTGGATAGAGCACTGGCCTCCGGAGCCAGGTGCGTAGGTTCGATTCCTATCTGGTGC
>CACZRT010000169.1 GCA_902783585.1 uncultured Lachnospiraceae bacterium
AACGAAGAAATAGGAGATAGTATCCATGGACAAGCATATACGTCTGGTAATGAAACAGCTTGGTAATCAACAGAATGTAGAGGAGAATCTTCCGAAGTACGCGGATTTTATGAGCGGAACCTATATGGAATATTCCATGATTCAGCTTGCAATGAATCTGTATACCTTCAAGGAACGGTCACAGGAGTATGTGAGCCGGGATCCTTATGTAGAGAAGGCATTATATCTGATCCAGAAATATACCGGTTTCTATGTCCTGGATCATAAGTATGAGGGCCGGGATAAGGATTTAAAAGAGATTCATGAGGTGCGGGATAAGATCACAGCCAGAATGCGGATCCTGACCAGCTATACGGATGCCCTGCAGATCTATGAATACATATTAAATCGCATGGAGTATACCTTTGACAGTGTACCGGATCTGAACGCGGCTGTTGATCCGACAGAGTATGGAGAACGATTATTTCAGTATATATTTGCCGATAATGATAAGATGGTAATTAACAGCAAGATTCAGATGACGGTTGCGCAGCTTCCGGTCCGGATCACGAAGAACCGGTTTTATGATATCCTGAATGAAAGTCTGAAGATCTATACCGGTTCAGAGAAGATCACGGTGGATGATTTTGCTGAGACGATCCGTGCCTGTTCGGGATTATACCGTCCGGAGGGCTTTGAGACCGAGTATCCGTATCTGTATGAAACATTGCAGACATATGAGAAGCTTACCTTTGCGGAATTAGATCAGGAGCAGTGGAGGATCAGTACGGATAAGTTAAAGGAAGCGGCGGATTATATAGAGAATATCGTGACGGATTATCTGATGTTAGAGGATATTGTCAATGATCTGTATGCAGTTATGGCTGCTTCAATCTATGTTAAGAATGAAACCAAGGAAATGGGTTATGCAGTTAAGATCTTAGAATGTGTACTGGAATCCATGGCGAATGAAACACCGATGGACGAGATGGCAGAGGATTGCTTCTTTGCACTCGAGGGCACACCGGAACGATTATCGGATGAGATGACCCAGGGGGAAGGGATTCTCTTTGATGTCTGGGCGATGCACCAGGAACGCTTGAAGGAACAGGGATTGCTTAACCAGTATGCAGATCTGAATCTGATCTCTAAGCTGCTTTGCAACAGTGTATTCATTGATCTGAAGCCGGATGCCTTAGAGCCGGAGATTGCGGATGCCGACTATATCCAGAAGGTACTGGATCAGCTGATCCAGGAATTTGCTGCTTCATTTGCGACGAATCCGAAGATGATCAACCGCGCCAGAATGGCGATGGTGCTTGGTAATGTACCGGTATTCTTTAATAGTCAGGATGAGATCAAGGAATACTTAAGCTATGCACTTGAGCATTGCAATAATGACAGTGAATTGAGGGCTGTTGCCGCTATCCTGGACGAAATGATGGAAGAGTAGGGGCGATTCGTTGTTGGACATTCTGACCGGATATAAGCCTGGGCAGGATAAAAAACAGCGTATATAGTGGATGTTGGAGATGGAATATGAGCCGGAAGGATAAGGAATCACAATTACATATGAAGCTCTATAACCGTATGTATGTCCGCGGGATTCCGGATCGTAAGGTGATCCCTACCATGAATAAGATGAAACGCGGCAAGAAGGTCCGTGATCTGTATTGTATTACGCTGCCGGTATTTCAGGATGGAATTCTGGAAATATATGAATATAGTGAATTATTAAGCGATCTTTACGAGAAGCTGGAGCATCCGGTGATCGTGATCGGAATCGCGGATTCAGAGGATAATGCGACCGAAATGGTTCGCATGATCGTAGATGAGGTATACCAGAACAGCGGTGCATTTGACGTCGAGGAGTATCTCGGTTTGACCGGCAAATAGGTGGTGATGATAGGTTGCATGTTGTATTGATTATATTGAAGGTGCTTGGCATCACGCTTTTGATTCTGCTCGGGATCATTCTGCTGCTCGTACTCCTGCTTTTGGTTGCTCCTTTTCGGTATACCGTGGATGCGGAATACTACGGAGACATTAACGCAGTAGCGAGAATCCGTTGGCTGATCTTCGTTCTGGATCTGAAAGGTGTCTATGGGGAGAATAAATTCCTGTATTACCTCAAATCCTTCTGGTTTACCATATCCACGAACGACGAGAATGATAAGCATTACAAGAGTGGACTGGAGGAGAACAAGAGCTCCGGACATAAGCTGTTTGCCAAGAAGGACAAGCAGTCAGAGGATAGCGGTAAGCATACAGGGAAGAAGACCGGTAAGGATACGAAGGAGAAGCCGGTTGTTGTATCAGAGGATGACGATTTTGAAGCCTTCATGGCAGAGCAAACGGAAGACGCCAAGACGGATGAGAAGCTTCCGCAGGCTGCACAGAGCGTGTCAGGTAAGGAGGATCAGGAACAGAATATAACGGATTCCGAGCATCTCCTTACGCAGCAATCGGATGACACGGTTGGCACAGAAGAGACAGCAGAGAAGGAAGCAGAAGAGCGCAAGGGCATCTTCACGACCATTCGGGAAAAGCTGGAATACGCATTGGAATGGGTAACGACCATACCGATGAAGATCCATTATAAAATTGGTGAGATTTTCACTAAGATACTTGACTTTTTTGCCAATATCAATGAAAATATAAATAATTTGGGCGGAAAGATCGAGGATCTTGATCAGAAGAAGGATGATATCCTGAAAAAAGTCCGCAAGGTGCAGAAGCTTATACAGATGGATTCTACCAAGCATGCTGTCAAAAGTGTGATCAAATATCTGAAGCAGATATTAAAGCATGTGGCTCCCCGTAAATATAACGGGATGGTGCATTTCGGTATGGAGGATCCTTCAACGACCGGACAGGTTGTTGGTGTATTTGGCGCACTTCTTCCAATTTATAAGGATCATATTGTTGTCCGTCCGGATTTTGAAAATAAGATTATGGAAGGTGAGCTTCATTTAAAAGGACGGATACGGATCGGCTTCTTTGCGATCATTGCGGTTAAGGCTTTGTTGAATCGGGATCTGATCAAGACGGTCAAACGTGTAAAAACCATTGTAGAAGCATGAAAAATAGTGTATACTAATCCTGTCGGGATGATGGACAGGTTAAGATAAGTATTATATATGCATGTAAATGAGGCATAGATCATTCATCAAGTATGGAATGTATAGGAGGATATGAGAAATGGCAACAAATGATTTTAATTCTACAGTAGGAACCTTATTTAACGGTATGGATTCCTTCCTTACGACGAAGACAGTGATCGGTGATCCGACAACGATCGGCGATACCATTATTCTTCCACTTGTAGATGTAACCTTTGGTGTTGCTGCCGGCGCTTTTTCAGACGGCGCAGCAAAGAACAGCGGTGCAGGCGGTCTTGGCGGTAAGATGTCACCAAGCGCTGTATTGGTAATTCAGGATGGACATACCAAGCTTGTTAATGTAAAGAATCAGGATGGCATTACCAAGGTATTGGATATGGTTCCGGATCTTATCGATAAGGTGACGGATTATGTCAAGGATTACAAGAATGAGAAAGCAGCTGCAGAATTAGAGGAAGAGGAGCAGGAGCTTCTGGATTAATATCATTTTAATTATAATCAGACAAGAAGACCGGGCGTATATGCGTCCGGTTTTTTGCGTGTTTTTCGAGGTTAGTCTTTCCAAATCGATTGTAACGAATAGGATTGAAATACATATAATATTATATAGAGCGGTAAAGTAGGGTGATACGATGAAACGATTATGCGGATTTGCCTTATTCTTCTTATCCATCGGCATGATCATTAAGTGCTTTGTAGACGGCTTCTGGTCCTTTGTCATGATCGCATTATGTCTGATCCTGTCCTATGTATTATTCTGCAGGTGCTAATGCGGTTAGCGGCAGAAGCAGAGAATATCTATATATCAAGGGCGTGCGCATAAATAAAAAACGAGTAGAAGTATCTACTCGATTTTTATGTGTACACATATTATAGATTATATCTCAGATAGTATACGTAAGGCCAAGCAGCCCCTGCTTATCGTATGACTACGGATTAAGCACGCTCAACTAAACCTGACTTTAAGCAAGAAGTACATACGTACATCTTCTTCGGAGCACCATTCACAAGAACACGAACGGACTTCACATTAGACTTCCACATTCTGTTAGATCTTCTATGAGAATGGCTCACCTTAATTCCGAAATGAGCTCCCTTATCACAAATTGCACACTTTGCCACGGCTAAGCACCTCCTTCGCATATTCCTCATCACAACACGCCCATTCTAACAGAATTTGATGGGAAATGCAAGCAAAAAATAAAAAAAGTGTTCCCTTTCTTTCTAAAACAGTTTATAATACAGACAAATGTGCGATGATATAAGGGATTACGGATATTATAAAAGACTTTTGAAATTAGAAATATGAAATGGAGGTAACTGTATGAAGGGACTTATGGAGAATGAAAATGGCGACATTATCATTGACAACGAAGTGGTTGCACAATGTGCCGGATTGACCGCAGTGGAATGTATCGGTGTTGTGGGAATGGCTACGATCAGTGTCAAGGATGGCCTTGTAAAGCTGCTCCGCGGGGACAGTGTCAGCAAGGGTGTGAATGTTACGATTGAAAATAATGAGATCTTTGTTGATTTTCATATTATAGTGGCTTATGGTGTCTGCATATCGGTGGTTGCCGATAATCTCATGAATACTGTCAAATATAAGCTGGAGGAGATTACCGGACTGACTGTGTCCCGCATTAATATCTATGTAGAAGGCGTCCGCGTACTGGAATAATAGGAGGATTACTCAAGTGGCAATGAATAGCTTGGATGCGAATATGCTGAAGAAGGCCTTTTTGGCAGGGGCATATAGTATAGAAAACAAAAAAGAATATATTAATCAATTAAATGTATTTCCGGTTCCGGATGGTGATACCGGTACGAATATGACATTAACGATCATGGCAGCTGCCGATGAGATCTCCACCTTTGCCGATCCGACGATGGACCAGCTTGCCAAGGCGATATCCAGTGGTTCTCTTCGGGGTGCACGAGGGAATTCCGGAGTTATTCTTTCTCAGCTGTTCCGTGGCTTTTGCAAGGAGATTGTAGGCAAGAAGGAGCTGACAACCACAGATCTTGCTGTCGGATTTGAGCATGCTGTTAAAACGGCATATAAAGCAGTTATGAAGCCGAAGGAGGGTACAATCTTAACCGTTGCTAAGGGTGTTGCGGATAAGGCTGCTGAGGTTAGCCGCAAGACCAAGGACCTGGAAGTGTTCGGGAAGCACGTCATTGAATATGGGAATGAGGTCTTAAGACATACACCGGAGCTTCTGCCGGTATTAAAAGAGGCAGGTGTTGTGGATTCCGGTGGACAGGGCTTAATGGAGGTTCTTCAGGGAGCCTATAACTGTTTGATCGGCAATGAAACCGTTCCCGAGATCAAGCAGCCGGAAATGCAGTCAACCTCCAAGTATGAGTTTACGGTGGAGGATGATCCGGATGCCGAGATCACCTTTGGTTATTGTACGGAATTTATCGTTGTCCTGGAAAAGGAATATAATGAGGACACGGAAGCAGAATTCAAGGAGTACCTAAGCTCCATCGGTGATTCTTTGGTGGTTGTGTCCGATGATGATATTGTGAAGGTTCATGTGCATACCAATCATCCGGGACTGGCGTTTGAAAAGGGATTATCGTATGGGTCTTTGATCCGGATGAAGATTGATAATATGCGGGAAGAGCATAAGGAGAAGGTAGCGAAATCGACAAGCCGCAAGGAGACAGCTGCTCCTCGTAAAAAATGTGGTTTCATAGCAGTTACCATCGGTTCCGGGATGAATGAAATCTTTCAGAATCTGGGAGTTGATTATTTGATCGAGGGCGGTCAGACCATGAATCCGAGTACGGAGGATATGCTGAATGCCATTGAACAGGTGAATGCCGATACGGTTTATATTCTTCCGAATAATAAGAATATTATTCTGGCTGCGAATCAGGCAAAGAGTCTTGTGACGGATAAGGAGATCCTGGTAATTCCGACCAAGACGGTGCCTCAGGGATTATCAGCAGTGATCGCTTATGATCCGGATAAGACGGCCGGAGAAAATGAAACTGCAATGGTTGATGCCATTCAGTATGTGAAGACCGGTCAGGTGACATATGCGGTCCGTGATACAAGTATTGATGGAAGATCAATCACTACCGGCGATATTATGGGAATTGGTGATGATAAGATCCTGGCAGTTGGACATGATGTGGAAGAAACCGTCTACGCATTAATGGAACAATTGGTGGATGAAGATTCTTCTCTGATCTGTCTGTATTATGGTGATGAAGTGACAGAGGAAGCGGCTAAGGCTCTCTCAGACCGACTGACCGCGATATATAAGGACTGTGATGTAGAGTTGAACTACGGAGGTCAGCCAATCTATTATTATATTATATCCATTGAATAAAAGGTTGGAACAGAAGAAAACTATAGAGAGAAAGCTCTGATAATGGGCTTGATGGACTAATTAAGGACTCTTTGACATATATTTATGTCAGGGAGTCTTTTTTTGTAAAGATAATGAGCCGCAAGGCGAGATGTGGATATCATTATCGAATCGAGTAGGGGATATTATTCCTTACTTGATTACGCGTTTCCTAAGACAGTATAGGAGCATTCATGAGTGAGGTTGATGATATATGGAATTAGCCAAGGATGTAACGGAAGGAGCCTGTAAGCTCAGTATGATCGGCAATAACCGGTTGTGGCTGGAGAATTATGAATCCATACAGATCTATAATGACCGGGAGATCCTTCTGCAGACGAGGAAGCATCGAATCCGGATCCAAGGTGATCATCTGCGGATTGAATCCTATGGAGCAGTGGAAATGAAGGTGTCGGGTCTGATTCAATCGATTGTTTTTGAAGAATAGAGGAAAGGGTAGATCAGCATGAATAAGATTCAGAACTGGCTGCAGGGATATGCACGCCTTCAGGTTACCGGGATTCACACGGAGCGGTTCATTTCCCTTATGAAAGCAAAAGAAATTATGATCTGGGATCTGGTGCCGGAGCAGGACGGATACAGTTTTAATATTACCCGAAAACATGTACGGGAATTGGCGCAGATTCGGCGAAAGACAGGGACTAAGATCATTGTTAAGGAAAAACATGGTCTTCCGTACCTGCTGTTTCGTTATCGAAGACGTAAGTTCCTGCTTCTTGGGATGTTGATCTGTATATGCCTTGTCTATTACGGAAGCCGGTTTGTCTGGGATATACAAGTAAACGGAACCACCTATTATACAGAGGAGGAGATACGAAACCGGATCGAAGAACGCTATGTGACACTCGGAACTTCTACTAATAAGATTGACTGTGACGAATTGGAGGAACATCTGAGGGAGGATTATCCGGATATATCATGGATCAGCTGTGAATTGATCGGAACGCAGCTGAATGTTGTGATCAAGGAGACGTTAGACGGAACGGAAACAATCGCATCTGAGAATCTTCCGCAGGATCTGGTGGCGGCTAAGGACGGAACGATCGTGGAAATAATAACCAGAAACGGTACACCGGTTAAGCGGCGCGGGGATCCGGTTCAGAAGGGGGAAGTGTTAATATCGGGAACTGTCTACATATACGATGATTATGATGAAGTGTTGGAAACGGATTATGTCACTGCAGACGGAGATGTGATAGCAGAGACGGAATATAATTATAATGATTCCTTCGATATGCAGTATTATCAAAAGGAATATTCGGGGGATAGTCATAAGTCATGGATCCTACATCTGTATAAGATGAATATCCCGATTGCCCTGCCGGGAGCTAAGCCCGAGCATTCGGATGCGATTCAGGAAACCCATATGCTCCGCTTGGGAAATACATATATTCTACCCATAGGCATTACAACAGTCGAAGCCAAAGAATATGTTCCGGTTCTATGTGAATATACAGAGGAAGAAGCGCAGGAACGTATGCAGAATCGAATAGAGCAATATTTGGATGATCTTCGCGAAAAAGATGTAGAAATCATGGAAAATCATGTTACAATAACAGTAGATGCATCTGTATGCGAAGCATCCGGCAGCATTGTAACATGGGAACGGATCGGATACGGACAGCCGATCGAAGTACCGGAATAAGCCTGACTGATTCGCATATAACTACAGATGATGAAAGATCATAAAGAAATGAGGACGTAAGCAGCGTGAATACACCTAATACACAACAGGAAGAAACAGAACATATCATTCATATTTCGGCAGAACATGCACAGAATATCTTCGGTCAATTTGACATCTATAAGAAGAAGATCGAACAGGAATTATCGGTCTCCATGATCTTAAGAGATGATCAACTGAAGCTTCGGGGAACGCAGGAGAAGGTATGCCGGGCAGAAGAGGTGGTTAAGGAGCTTGCAAGGCTTACGGAGCGTGGAAGTGTGATCACAGAACAGGTCGTAGATTATGTGCTTCATTTGAGTGAATCCCACCAGACCGGGCAGATGACAGAAATTGATCAGGATATTATCTGTCATACGATCCATGGCAAGCCGATTAAGGCTAAGACGGTCGGACAGAAGGAATATATTGATCAGATTACGCAGAAGATGATCGTGTTCGGTGTTGGTCCTGCCGGTACCGGTAAGACCTATCTGGCGATGGCGAAGGCTATCACGGCTTTTAAGAATAATGAAGTGAGCAGGATCATACTTACCCGGCCGGCAATCGAGGCCGGAGAGAAGCTGGGATTCTTACCGGGAGATCTTCAAAGCAAGGTCGATCCGTATCTGCGTCCACTTTACGATGCGTTGTATGAGATCATGGGTGCAGATACCTTTATGAAGAATATGGAAAAGGGTGTGATCGAGGTCGCACCCCTTGCCTATATGCGTGGAAGAACCTTGGACAACTCCTTTATTGTACTGGATGAGGCGCAGAATACCACGCCGGCGCAGATGAAGATGTTTCTGACAAGGATCGGATTTGGCTCCAAGGCGGTTATTACCGGAGATCTATCACAGAAAGACCTTGCACTGAATGTCAAGTCCGGCTTGGAGGAGGCTTTGTATGTTCTCCGAAATGTGAATGAAATCGGGATCTGCCGCCTGACCAGTCATGATGTTGTGCGGCATCCGTTAGTCCAGAAAATTGTCACTGCTTATGAGGACTACGAGAATCAGAAAGAGCATATCAAGAATAAAAATTCCCATTATAAAAAGTAAATATCAGAAAACCCATAAAAAATACTTGTAATAATATATGTTGTTGTTTATAATAAAAAAGAACACAAGATATTGTATTAAGGGGGACGGGATGACAGTTAATATTGAGAACGAATATCCGGAGGAGATCGAGATCGATTATCTCCACATTATTCATGATATTGTTACGGCTGCTGCAGACTATGTGCATTGTCCGTATGAGGTGGCTGTGAATGTATTGGTGACGGATAATGAGCAGATTCAGATCATTAACCGCGAGCAGCGGAATATTGATCAGCCGACGGACGTATTATCATTTCCGATGATCGACTTTGATGAGCCGGAGGCATTTGCGGTAGTGGAGGAGCACCCGGAGGACTATTTTGACGCCGACAGCGGAGAGCTGAACCTTGGGGATATTGTAATATCCTACGATAAGGTATTGGAGCAGTCGAAGGAATATGGACATTCCCCCGAACGCGAGCTTGCTTTTCTTACGGCACACAGCATGCTTCATCTAAGTGGTTATGATCATATTGATGAGGAAGAACGTAAGGTGATGGAAGCTAAGCAGGAGGAATTGCTTGAATCAAAGGGATATACCAGAGATTAATACTATAATAACAGATATGATGAGGAGTAGATCATGAAAAGACGTAAGCTTGCAGCTATGACAATGGGAACCATATTAGGACTTTCCCTAATCTTAAGCGGTTGTGGAAGTGATACCGAGCCGATTACGGAACCGGAATCCAGAATGAATCCGACAATGATCAAAATGGTAGAAGTTGATGAAGATATGACAATGGTTCGTTCGGATGGAAAGGTTCAAAGCAATGTCAACGGGGAATGGGTGGACCCTGAGGTGAATGAACGAAAGCCGGTCGCTATTATGATCAATAATATCGGAGAAGCTATGCCGCAGTCCGGAATCGGTAACGCGGATGTGATCTATGAGATGATCGTGGAAGGTGGAATTACCCGATTAGAGGCTGTCTTTACCGATTACAGCGGACTTACAAAGATTGGTCCTGTCCGCAGCGCCAGACAGTATTATGTCCGGAATGCAGAGCAGTTAGATGCATTTTTTGTTCACTGCGGAACTTCTATATTGGCAGATACTGAGCTTGCTCGTGGCAAGGTAGTGAATCTGGATGCCATGGGTACAGTTGGCAATTATATGACCTATCGGGATAATTCCAGAGTGGCGCCTCATAATCTCTACACGTCCGAAGAGGGCTTAAATGATGCGTTGGATTATATTGATGCCAATCTGAATCATAGAGATGGTTTTTCTCCGATGTTTATATTCAATACGGAGAATCAGGATCTTGAAGGCGGACAGACTGCGAATAAGATTACGACAGCCTACAGTAATTACAGAGCACCATATTTTGAGTATAATAGTGAGGATAAGCAGTACTATCGTTTTCAGTATGGAGATAAGCAGATCGATGATCAGACGGGAGAACAGTTAAAGTTCCAGAATGTACTGATCTTATTTGCAACGACATATTCAACGGACGGGTACCTGATGGAGGTTGAGAATGTCGGCGGTGGAGCCGGTGGATTCTATGCCACGAATGGTTCCTATATTCCGATCAAATGGGTAGAAGAGGAAGGTACGATCCACTACTATACGGAAGATGGGAAACGATTGAAAATGAACCCGGGTAAGACCTGGATCTCTTATTTTGATATTGCCAATCAGGAAGGTGTTACATTTGAATGATCTGATCAGACTTGCCAAGGAGGCTATGGGACATGCCTATGCGCCATATTCGGAATTCCGCGTGGGGGCTTGTCTGGAGGCTTCGGACGGGACTGTCTATACCGGATGTAATATAGAGAATGCATCCTATGGCGCGACGATCTGCGCAGAGCGGGTTGCATTCGGTAAAGCCATATCGGAGGGAAGACGATCCTTTCGGGCAATTGGAATTGTATGTAGTGAAGGCAGGAAGGCATATCCATGTGGTATATGCCTTCAAGTTATATCTGAATTTATGCAGCCGGACGGCCTCGTTCTGTTAGAGGGTCCGGACGGTATTACACAGTATCAGGTGAAGGATCTTCTTCCGAATGCATTCAGCCTTGGAGTTACAGAGTCATGAATAACGTTAAGAATTCAACAAGTGCAAAGAATCACCAGCATAACTATAATTTTCTGATCCAGGGCGGAATTCTGGCGATTGCCGGAATCGTTGTCCGGATCATTGGTATGATCTACCGTGTGCCTCTGACCCATATTATCGGGGACCGCGGTAACAGCTTATATAGCAATGCGTATGATGTATATAGTATCATCCTGATCATTTCTTCTTATAGTCTTCCGGTTGCCGTCTCGAAAATGATGGCGGGCAAATATTCCACCAAGGAATATGTGAATGCAGACCGGATCTTTAAGGGAGCCCTGATCTATGCCTTGATCGTAGGCTCGCTGGGAGCGGTGCTTGCTTATGCTGCGGCGCCGGTTCTGGTTAAGGCAGAGGGGGCGGTTCCGGTTCTTCGGGTGTTGGCTCCGGTTATTTTCTTTTCTGCAGTTTTAGGAACCTTCCGGGGATTGTTTCAAGGGCAGGGAACGATGATTCCTACCTCCATTTCCCAGATCTTAGAACAGCTGGTGAATGCAGGCGTCAGTGTATTTGCTGCGTGGCTTCTGGTGCGTCCGTTTGTTGTGGAGGATCCTGAGGACCTGCTTCCAAGGCGTGGTGCTATGGGAAGTACCTTGGGAACAGGTGCCGGCGTGATTGCCGGATTGGTGTTCGTTGTTCTGGTCTATTTTCTATACAGACCGGATCTGAAGCGTCGTACCGCACGGGGGCAGGTGCAGCCTGTAGATTCGTATGGTCAGATTCTGAAAGCGATCTTCCTGACCGTTACGCCGATGGTGATCAGTGCAGGTCTGTATAATGTAAGTCCGTTTATCGATAATTATATGATCTACGGAATCATGGTGAAGCTTGGATATACCCAGGAGCATATTCAGAATATACACGGAATCTACTCGGGACGTTATCTTCTAATGGTGAATATTCCGGTTGCCTTTGCCAATGCACTGTCTTCCTCTATGATCCCGACGATCTCCGCGGCAAAGTCCAAGGGAGATGAGTCGGATATCCTGAATAAAGCGAAGCTTACCATTAAGGTTTCTATGATGATCGCGATTCCGTGTGCAATCGGCTTGGCCGTTCTTGGCGGTCCGTTCTTAGATATCATATTGCCGACGAATCAGAGCTTTCCATTTCTTGCAGAACAGCTTCTAATGGGCGGTAGTACATTTGTTATATTCTTTGCGTATTCGACTGTAACGAACGCCATCCTGCAGGCAACGGATCACTTGAATCTTCCGGTCATTCATTCTGCGATCGCGCTCGTTGTTCATGTGATCATGGCATTTTTCTGTATCCGGTTTTTTGATATGAATGTGTGGGGCCTGATGATCTCAACCATTGTCTTTGCGGTTGTTCTATGCGTCCTTAACAGCATATCGCTATACAGGCAGCTGGGACTGAAGCCTGAACTGCGTACAGGATTATTGATCCCGCTGATTTCTTCTCTGATCATGGGAGCGGTGTGCTTCTTCATATATCAGATGTTCCTGCTTCTGACATCAAGTAAGCTTATCGCATTCATACTCGCCTTTATAGTGGCTTTGATCATCTATATTGTTGCTATGATCCTCTTAAAAGGAGTGACCGAGCAGGAACTGTTACGCATGCCGAAGGGACAGCTGATGGTGAAGCTCTTGAAAAAGGTACATTTATTAAAAGACTGATTATTCATTCAATCATCGGGCAATACTCCTTCTAGGAGGAATGTTCGATGATGAAAAAATATACATTCATATTGGGTATTGCCCTGATGGGACTGGTAATCGCTTATCAGATCAGCTTCATTCATTCTGCCCGCCTCTATCAGCGGCAGAAGCAGGAATTAGAAGCGAATCGGGAAGCAATTACGAAGGAGGAGGCTTCTGACGAAGCGGAAGTCATTATGGCCGATGCCGGCGCTGCTCATGATTATGTTCTGCAGTCTGCGCAGATCATTACGGAGAGCTATGATAAAGACGGGAATCTGATGAGCCGTGAGGTGACGGTTCCGAATGCGGAATTAGTCGGCAAGGATCGTTTAGGTGTCATGATGTATGCCAACGATTATAAGAAGCATGCGGCGGAAAGTGAAGTTAAGCAGGGACTTGAACGAATGGTCGTAGAAAGCTTTACACCGGATACAGTGACGCTCGTCAAATACTACGGAGAGCCAATCGATGAACCGGGATATTGGATCGCTGTGCGGGATAATATCGTGATTGTATATACGGAAGATAAGTCCGAGATCTATGAATTTACCAATATTGAAATGTGGCAGCTTCCCCTTGATATCCAATCGGAGCTGGTGGATGGAATCTATGTCAATAATGAGCGGGAGCTGTTTGATTTTCTTCAGACCTATTCCAGTTGATTCTGTTACCTATAATCCTGCTAACAGGGGACAGCGGAGATGGATATAGATAGATGCGCGTGCGTAAAGGCTGAAATGAGAGACTGAATAGTGACTGAATAAAGAGACTGAATTGAGATTGAATAAAGTGACTGAATCATCAGTCAGAATGATTCGAAGATGAGTAATACTATGAATATACAGAAGCAAAAATGTGAGCAAGATACAAAGGATAGCAATTACATAAGGTTCAACCAGATCAAGCTTCCCGTCACGCATACGAAGGCAGAGCTTGATCAGACCGTGGCGAAGCTCTGCCGTTCTCAATTGATTCCGGATTATATCATCGTTAAGAAATCATTAGATGCCAGACATAAGGATCAACTGAAATATATTTATAGTGTGGAGGTTCCTCTAACAGAGAGCCTGAAGGGAAAGCAGAAGCAGATCCTGAAGAGTCCGCAGGCTGCTGTCAGTCAGCATTCTCCCTATCAATTTGAGGAACGTGTGCAGGCCTGGAAGACGATAGGTCTGACAGAGGCTGGTAACGGGAAGCAGCGGCCGGTGATCGTCGGAACAGGGCCTGCCGGATTGTTCTGCGGTTATATGCTTGCCAAGGCCGGATATCAGCCGCTTCTCATAGAACGGGGAAGCGAGGTGGATCAGAGGGTGAAGGAGATTGAAGCCTATCTGTCTACCGGGAAGCTGAATGAGAATTGCAATGTGCAGTTCGGAGAGGGTGGAGCCGGCACCTTCTCAGATGGAAAGCTTAACACTATGACCCATGATAAATACGGTCGGATCGAAGAAATGCTCCGGATATTTGCGGAGCATGGAGCGGATCCCGAGATCCTATATCTGAACAAGCCTCATATCGGAACCGATCAGCTTCGGGATGTTGTTCGTAATATCAGACGGTCGATTCTGGAGCTTGGTGGGGAGGTGTTATTTGATACCTGCCTGACTGATCTTCAATATGAACCGATCAGAGGATTTTCACGAAACGGATATATAGGATCGGATCCATCGATATCCGATCAGGAAAGCTATCAGCTCACTTCAATTACTTATGTACAGAACGGGAAGCAGGTTACCCTTCCGTGTCAGTGCCTGATCATTGCCCTGGGACATAGCGCAAGGGATACCTTTTCCATGTTGGAAAGTCGGAGCCTGACACTGCAGGCCAAACCATTTGCCATAGGTCTGCGTATCGAACATAAGGCGGATATGATCAACCGGTCTCAATACGGA
>CACZRT010000170.1 GCA_902783585.1 uncultured Lachnospiraceae bacterium
GGCCAGAGACCGTCTGATGGATATCATGTGCAATTATCAGGGATACCGGGATATGAATCTGATCCTTGTCTTCGATGCCTATAAGGTAACCGGCAATCCGGGAACGGCATTTGACTATCATAATATTCATATCGTCTATACCAAAGAGGCACAGACAGCGGATCAGTATATTGAGAAATTCGTTCATGAAACAGGGAAAACTTATGACATTACGGTTGCCACATCCGACGGCTTAGAGCAGTTGATCGTCATGGGTGCCGGAGCAACACGCCTGTCTGCACGGAACCTGCTCGAAGAAGTGGAGCAGATGGAGCAGGAGCTCCGTGAGAAATATCTGAAAAAAAAGTGAATAATGTTTGTATTTTTGTAATAAGACATGATGTTAAAAAGTCTCTACTCCCCTAATATAGCGTGTGCGATTCGGATAGTACTGAATATTTACAATTCGGTGTGAGGTATTGTTGCTATGAAGAACCAGAATTCCTCCGTCAGAACCATAAAAGAAGTATTCAGAACTATATTGCAAGGATTCATTTCTTAGGAATTCCAACCATTGTGTGTATGGATATCCAATTCCGGAATCCGCGCCTAAAACATATGTATCCATTGAGCTTGTAATCAGATGGCTTTCGGAATCTCCAATCTTAATTCCGTATAATTCATATTTGTTATTCGTGAAAGAAATACCATAAGGCTGCCCATTATAGTACACACATGCAAAATCCTTACCGTCGGTCGTATATGCCGTAAAACCGGTTGTATCTCCGTCGGGAATTCCAAGTGTTTTGACATAATCCGGATCCTCTGTTAAGGTAATTCCAAGCGTTTGCTCGATAGATTCTTTTGGAAGCTTTGCAAGAGAAGAGACTTCATGCTTGGCAAGCTTTTTCGGAAGAATGATTCCCGCCGCTATGGCAATAATTACTACAATGATCGTTGGGATCACCCAGCCCGGTAGAGAAGATTGTCTGACCGGAGTGGGTCTTGTATATGTCGAATTGGTCCGGAAGGTTGGCTCTTCCAGATCAGAAAAATCATTTACCGGAATATCATCGTTTGCGTGTGGGGAATAGACAGTTTTCTCATTTGATGGCTGTTCTTGATATTCTGAAGAATCCAGTTGAAGTTTCATGAGTATCCTCCTAATTTTGCTTTTATAAAAAAAACGCTAAAAACCAAGTTGAATCATAGATAATACTATCAATGAATAAAAAGAATGTCAATAAAAGGCTGGAATGTATAATCCACGCTTGAAAGTTTACTTTTTTTCGATATAATATAGCATAGATGTATGGATTATGAGAAAACCAAGTTTTTGTATCTGCCGGATTGATGACAGGCAGGTGTGAGAAAGGAGATTGCTTATGGGTAGACCTGGAGGTGGCGGAGGATCTTCCTCGCATAGATCGTCAAGTGGTGGAGCGCATAGGTCAGGATCAACTGGTGGAGCTCGCCAAAGAAGCAGTAGTGTATCGCATTCGCGACCGACAAGCAGCCGTTCGAGTGCTTCTACAAGTTATAGTAGACCAAGCAGTCGGACTAATTACAGTCGTCCGAGTAGGGGATATAGCAGACCTTCACATGGAGGATATGGTGCGCCGCCACCACCGCCACGTTATGGACATAGCTATGGAGGCGGATCAAGAAGAAGTTATTCACGTGGTTCTGGTGGAGGCTGTTCCTCTGTTATCGGGAGTGTTATTGCATTATTAATTATACTGGCAATTGCTATTTTTGTGATAAAAAAAATGAATAGTGATCCCAGAATAAGCGCCCTTAATAGTGACACAGGTGATATTACTATAGGTTATAATAGAGAAAAACTTGATACCGGAATTGCGTATGATTCAAATTGCATCGTGGATGAAGCGGGATGGTTTAATAATGTTTCCAAGACAGAATCAGACTTAAAATATTTCTACGATAAGACCGGTGTACAGCCATATATATACATTCGATCCGCACATTCTGGTGATGAGGATATCTTAAAAGATACAGAAGATTATAGTTCATATACGGAGGATTATTTCAACAATACATTAGGAAATCCAACGAATGGTTTTTTATTCATTTATTTTGATGATGGTGATGGAGATCCGGATAATGATTGGTATGCTGATTGGGAAGGTGATAGAGCTAGAAATGTCGTTGACGAAACTTATGCTGTAGAGATTTTTTATAATTATTTTGAAAAGTATTGGGATGAATATCCGGCTGATCAAACAGATGAGATGTTTATTCAATTATACAAATCATTTGCAGATACGATTATGACGGAAGTAAAAAGTTCAGATAATGATGTAAAAGTATCGAATAATGATGTGAAAAAAACAATTAGTAAAGCCATACTAAAGATATTGATTGTAATTGTAGTTATCATCGCCGTCATTGTGGTTCTGATCATCCTGATCGTCTTCTGGACGAAGAAGCAGCAACGGAAGAAGGAAGAGGCCGAGGAGACGGAGCGGATCCTGAATACGCCGATGCAGGATCTGGTTCAGGATGCGATGGAGAAGGACCGATTGCAGGAACTGAAGGATAAATACGATAATCAGTAGCAGGAGAGAAAGAGCCGGGAGAGATGCTTCCGGTTCTTTTGACCTATACTTATGTGCATGCTTTCATGGATGCTGGGGTCAGCGAAGAAAACAGGATGTATATGATGATCCGAATGCTCGGATGAGCTTGAAAAAGATGAGAAAATGAGTGCTGAAAGCAGGGTAAGAATATGAAGATTGTTATGCCGGAAGCAGCGGCTGCCATAATTAAAGAATTGAATCATCATGGATATGAAGCTTATATTGTCGGTGGATGCGTGCGGGACAGTATTCTTGGAAAGGTACCGCAGGATTGGGATATTACGACCTCTGCAACTCCGGAACAGACGAAGGCGATCTTCCGGCGGACGATCGATACCGGGATCGAGCATGGAACGGTGACGGTCATGATGGGGAAGGTGGGCTATGAGGTCACGACCTATCGTGTGGACGGCAAGTATGAGGATCATAGAAGACCGTCAGGAGTAACCTTTACAGCCAGTCTGTTAGAGGATCTGAAGCGGCGGGATTTCACGATCAATGCCATGGCATATAATGACAAGGAAGGTCTTGTGGATGCATTTGATGGCGCCGGTGATCTTGAGAAGGGTGTGATCCGGTGTGTAGGTGTTCCGCAGGAGCGCTTTGATGAAGATGCGTTACGAATCTTAAGGGCGGTACGGTTTGCGGCGCAGTTGAATTTTACGATCGATGAACAGACACAGCAGGCAATTCGGGAGAAGGCGGAATTCCTTAATGATATCAGTGCGGAACGGATTCGGGAAGAGCTTACCAAGCTGATCACGTCGGAGCACCCGGAGAGGCTGCTTCTTGCATATGAATTGGGAATTACGAAGGTAGTATTGCAAGAATTTGATGTGATGAAGATGACTCCGCAGAATACCATATATCACAGCTATGATGTCGGCGGGCACACAATCGAGGTGATGAAGCATATCGAGGCAACGCCTATTCTCCGTTATACGGCGCTTCTGCATGATGTAGCAAAGCCGCTTTGCAGGACGACCGATGAAGAGGGTGTAGACCATTTTTACGGACATCCGCAGAAAGGGCGGAAGATGGCGCATGATTGTCTGCGAAGATTGAAGTTTGATAATGATACGATCCGCCGTGTAGAGCGTTTGGTGGAGTGGCACGATTATGATATGAAGGGCGGCGCTACGAAGAAGTCGCTTCGAAAAGCCTTGAATAAGATGGGGCCGGATCTGTTTGAGGATGTGTTGAAGATCAAATATGCGGATATTATGGGGCAGAGCAGCTATCGGATGAAGGAGAAGCTTGCGGAATATGCCCGCCTTCAGAAGCTGTATCAGGAGATTTTGGAAGAGGGAGAATGCCTGACACTCAAAGATCTGAAGATGGATGGGCAGGGCCTGATCGGGCTTGGAATTGCGCCCGGACCGGAGATGGGTGAGATTCTTCATCATCTGTTAGAACAGGTATTAGAGTCCCCGGAACTGAATAATCCAGAGGATCTGACCCGTATGGTAAGAGAATTCAAGAAGTAACTGAGAACGGTTTTTCTTTCATTTTCATCATAATTTCAGAATCACTCTCATAAGTATAGAAAGTATCGAGAGAAAAATACTTATGGGGGGATCCGGTATGTCTGATAAATTGTCTGAGGTGTATGAGTGTTATGATATGACGATAATAAGCACCGGCAAAGGACGTGGCATGAACATTGTGAAGACAGACAAGGGAATTCGGGCATTGCAGCCTCTTAGTATGTCTGAAAGCCGGCTGGCAAAGGAGATTGAATTATTGTCGGCGGTTGCCGAGGCCGGTTATCCGAATGTGGATACCTGTATATGCAATCAGGACGGAGACTATATTACGTATGACAGATATCACATCCCCTATATCTTAAAGCAATATTATGAAGGCAGAGAGTGTAATATCCGGACAGAGGCTGATATGGTGAGGGCGGTCGATAATCTGGCTGAGCTGCATATAGCCATGGAGAAGGTGGAATGGATTCCTTCGGAACATGAGCCGGTGTGTAAACCGTTATATACAATGGAACGGCGAAATCGGGAATTGCAAAGGGTTCGGAATTATATGCGTAAGAAGCCGTCCAAATCCGAATTTGAATATCTGTATTTGTCATGCTTTGATCAGTATTATGATCAGGGGCGGCAGGCTTATGCAGCGATGAAGGAAGATCCGGAGCTGATGAAATATGCGCGGCTGTCTTATTGCCACGGGACCTATAATCAGCATAATGTCCTGATCTTAAAGGATGGCATGGCTACCGTGAATTTTGATCATTACAGTGTGGATCATCCCATCACGGATCTGTATACATTTATACGGAAAGCAATGGAGAAGAATGAGTATCAGATGGAGCTGCTTGTCCGGCTTCTTGAGGCCTATACCGCAAAGTATCCGTTTGAGAAGCAGGATTATCGGCTTCTGTACTACTTGTTATGGTTTCCTGAGAAATTCTGGAAGATTTCTAACCAGTACAATAACATGAACAAGGCGTGGACTTCGCCGAAAATGCAGGAGAAATTATATACAGTGATCGAACAGGAATGTAAGAAGCAGAAACTGCTAACGGTATACTATAAGCAATATTGTTGAAAATGAATAGAAAATGATGTAAAATAAATATATTCTGCAACAAGATATTATAGTATTCATTCGTATTTGCTTATGGTTAACAGGAAGCGAAATATTAAAAACTATATAGTGGCTATGGCTGTGTTCTTCGTGATGATGATCCTGCTGACCGGCTGCACGAAGCGTACACCGACGGTTGTGACAACGGAGGAATATGATCCGTATGCGACCGCTGTCGAGCTGCTTGCGGTGATCAAAGAGATGGATCTGGATGCCGGAACGATGTCCT
Organism: uncultured Lachnospiraceae bacterium; assembly: GCA_902783585.1. Classification (GTDB taxonomy): domain Bacteria; phylum Bacillota; class Clostridia; order Lachnospirales; family Lachnospiraceae; genus CAG-632. The sequence continues at coordinate 5,413 of CACZRT010000170.1, forward strand.
TCGTGACAGTGGATAACGGAAGACAATATGATCTGCTCTATAATAACGGTGTGGACATCCGGAACAAATATGACGATATCATGTCAGCATCTAAATTAAGTGTTGGACAGGTTGTGGATGTGACATATAGTGCAGCGAATAATAAGATTCTGGAGATTGCGATTAATCCGGATGCATGGGAGATCCGTAATATATCCGGATTTACCTTTGACAGGATCAAGCGTCAGGCAACGATTCTTGGAAGAACCTATCAGTACGGCAATGATCTGGTGGTGTATTCGGACGGAAAATTGATCTCTGACAGTGAGGTGTGCAGGGAGGACGAGCTGACAGCCAGAGGGTATGGAGGCAAGCTGTTATCACTTACTGTGGATCTTGGACATGGATATGTACGGTTAGAGGATTATGATACCTATATTGGAGGAATGATCGAGATTGGGTATGATGTGATCGTTCCGGTAACGGAGAATATGCTTCTTACAGTGAGAGAAGGGAATTACAAGCTTCAGATCACGAAGGGAGCGGCGGTCGGATATAAGAGTATCTCGGTTGTTCGGGATCAGGAGAGTACCGTCAGTCTGAAGGAGCTGCAGATCGCGCCGGCGTCTACGGGAACGATGTTCTTTGATGTGTCGCCGGAATTCGCACGGGTTATGATAGATGGTGAGACGATCGATACCAACGAGACGATAGAATTGATATACGGAAAGCACCGTATCCGTATTACTGCAGATGGGTATGAGACCAAGGAAGGTTATTTTACGGTGAATTCTGCATATCGGATTATGACGATCGAGCTTAGCAGAGATGGAGAGAATCTGGATAATCTGGATGATACCTCCACAGAGGCGGATTCTACTGAGACGGATGATACATCGACATCGCAGAGTGCTATATCCACGGCAAGCACAGAAGCCACGGAGACTTCGACATCCTCAGATGCAGCTGCCTCTACAGAAGCTTCGAGTGAGGCCACGACAGAGACTACAACCGAGGCAACTGATAATACGGTTACGATCGAGAATCCGATTGGCGTGTATTGCTATCTGGATGGAACGTTTGTGGGAATTGTGCCATGCACATTCCAGAAGACCGTGGGGAGCCACGTGATCGCATTGAGCATGAATGGCTGCTACACTAAGAGTTATACGATTCAGTGTACGAATGATGGGAAAGATGATACCTATTCCTTTGATGCGTTGAAGACGTACCAATCGACAGTGTTGGATGAGGATGAATAAGGTTCATAATAGTATATGAAAGCTTCCTGTAAACTATTAAATGGGAGTTGACTAAAAAAGATACCTCGAGTAGATTTGGATTGTTCAAACCCCTGTCGTAA
>CACZRT010000171.1 GCA_902783585.1 uncultured Lachnospiraceae bacterium
AAGGCCTCCTTAAGATTTATTTTACCTTAGGAGACCTCGTTCGAATAGTGTTATTCCGTTTTTACAGAGATTTTTTCACACACTCAAAAAATCAGCCTATCCTTGTACTTTGACGAGCTTGGATAGACTGATTTTTTAGATATCCTAGGGAGTTAACCCACCTTGTGGGCGGTTGCTCCTCTTTGTATCTATAATATACTACACATAATCCAAAATTTCAACCATCTATTTTTATTCATTTTGCCGTATTTCATGATCTGTCTTAGTTCTGATACCGTCCTGAATTCAACTCTATTCTCTCCTGTAGTATCATTTATAAAATCATCCGTTAAAATAAGCGTATACGTTCCATTTACGCCTTCTATGGACTTGATAGCCGGATAATACTTTCTAGGAACTTGCCATTTCTCCAACCTGTCTATATCTTCATCTGTCAGCCACTCGACAGCAGGCTCCGGTTTTATCATCTGTTTTCTGATCGTCTTTCCTAATTGGTGTGATTTTGTGATAAGGATCCTCATCTCATGGGAAGTCTTAGCATGGAGTTCACGGCTTTGCGTAACATCATTGATATAACCCGGCTTTAATTGGATATAATAATCTCCCTTTGATAGAGATACACTTGCTATCATATCATAATACAGAGGTCTTACTTGCCATTTATCAAGGAGTGCTTTGTCCTCGTCGCTAAATCCCTGCTTCTGCTCTTTGATTTTTGTATGTTGCAGTGTAAAATTCTTACAAATTTTCGACAACTTTTACAAACTCTCAAAATAAGAAACCCTTGAAATCTCAATGACTTCAAGGGTTTTGATTCTTTTATGATTTTTACATAAATTATCTCTTTGAGAACTGTGGAGCACGACGTGCAGCCTTTAAGCCGTACTTCTTTCTCTCCTTCATACGTGGATCACGTGTTAAGAATCCTGCCTTCTTCAGCGCCGGTCTGTTCTCTGCATCTGCAACACACAGTGCACGAGCGATACCATGACGGATTGCTCCGGCCTGACCTGTGAATCCGCCGCCCTTAACAGTTACGATCACATCGAACTTGCTCTGGGTAGAGGTTGCTTCAAATGGCTGATTAACGATCAGCTTCAAAGTCTCTAATCCGAAGTAGTCATCCATATCTCTCTTATTAATGGTAACCTTACCTGAACCAGGTACCAGATATACTCTGGCTACGGAACTCTTTCTTCTTCCGGTTGCATAATATTTATTCTCTGCTTTCTTAGCCATGCTTTGTTTCCTCCTTCAAATTAGTACTTGATCTCTAATACTTCTGGCTTCTGAGCTGCCTGCTCATGATCCGGACCTGCATATACATGCAGCTTCTTGATCATCTGGCGTCCCAAAGGTCCCTTTGGAAGCATACCCTTCACAGCTAAGGTAATAACATCTTCCGGCTTCTTATCCATCTTCTCACGTAATGTGGTCTCTCTCATACCACCTACATAATCGGAGTGGTTGTAATAGATCTTCTGATCTAACTTCTTACCGGTTACCTGAATCTTGTCTGCATTCACTACGATTACATAATCACCGGTATCAATATGCGGTGTGTAAGTAGGCTTATTCTTACCTCTTAAGATCTTAGCGATCTCTGATGATAAACGTCCTAATGTATGTCCTGTAGCATCCACTACATACCATTTTCTTTCAATCGTTGATGAGCTGGCCATATAACTCTTCATGGTTGTTCCTCCTGTTTTGTTCCTGTCTGATCTTCCTCGGATCAGACCTCTGTATCAATCTTATCCGTAACTATCCCGCTTATCCATTCTCACGGGTACTTACAAGGGCGAGCGCATAATGATGATCCTATCCATATTCCGTCATCATCGTATTCGAATATAGCGTCTGATATCCTCTCACCGGGGCTTTTGGTGTTGATTCTATCTAACTCGCCACAGTTTCATATTATATTACATCCAATTTTTTCTGTCAACGGATTTCTTATAAAAATCAACCCCGAAATCCGCCCTTTGAATGATAAAATGCATACAAATCAAGCACTTTTACACATTATAAATCTCAAAATATAGGTTTTTCCACAATTTCAGATCGTTCATGTATAAATTTTTTGCTGAGTTATCCACAGATTGTTAATATTTTTGTGGGTAACTTTGCAGAAAATGACGATTTCCGTCAATTCATTTCTCCAAAATCTCATGAATTCATGCTTTTTTAATTTTCTGAATTTTTACATGGATTTCATCGAACTTCCATACAAGTATGGGATCGCATTTACAAGTAATCGATCCCGATCAGTGTTAAGCCGCATGCTTCCGCCTTGGGTCCCGCTTTTTGACGATCCTTCGCTTCTAAGATTTCTTTTACATGTTCCGGAGGATAGAAACCGGTTCCGACCTTGATCAGCGTTCCCACAATGATCCGCACCATATTATAGAGGAACCCGTTGCCGCTGATCCGGATCGTGATCCTGTCCCCATCTCTTTGAACCTCCAGAGAATAGATCGTTCTGACGGTTGTCTCGACCTGCGTCCGCGGCGTGCAGAAGCTCTTGAAATCATGCTCCCCGATCAGATAATCCGCCGCTGCCTGCATCTTCTCCACATCCAGCGGATAATAGAAGAAATGGGAATACAGGCGTTCGGTAGGCACTGCAAATCTCCGGTTTAGGATCCGGTATTCATAAGTCTTCCGGCTGTCGCAATACCGTGGGTGCCAGGTAAGCGGAACCTCAGAGGATTCCTGGATCCGGATATCGTCCGGGAGCCGCTGGTTTAATGCGAAGCTGAATTTCTCGGCAGGTATCCTGCTTTCTGTATCAAATACCGCTACGTTCCCCAAGGCATGGACGCCCGAATCGGTCCGACTGGCTCCGATCACTGCGATTTCTTCGCCCACCAGGTCGGATATCGTCTTATTCAAGACTTCTTCTACCGTTATTCCATTGATCTGGATCTGCCACCCGCAATAATTGGTTCCATCGTAGGCGACGATCAGTTTCACTCGTTTCATGTATGATCAACCCGCTTCATCTTTTACTCACTTCATCGATAACTGCCTGCTGCCTTATTTCTTTGTCATAAGGTCCTACGGTCCTTAAATCCATTTTCCCGATCTTAAGCGCCTCTAATCCTGAATCTCAGCATTTCCTTCGTCACACAGGCGGCTTCATCTGCTCCAGCTGTTCCACCATTCCCCGTGTTATCATGATCCGTATGACGATCATACTTGCCATATATATGAATGTCAAGAGATACCCCACTGCATCAGCAGCTGTATAACGTAATGGGTGTAATTTGGTCCTGCCTTCTCCACCCTGATAGCCTCTGGCTTCCATAGCCGTTGCAAGATCATTTGCACGGCGGATCGCCGATACGAACATCGGTACAAAGACCGGGATCAGGTTCTTCAACCGCTTGAAAACCGATCCCTGATCGAAGTTCGCCCCACGCGCCTGCTGTGCTTTCATGATCTTATTCAGCTCTTCTACAAGAATCGGAATGAACCGCAGGGCAATTCCGATCATCATACTGATCTCATGCACCGGGATCTTAAGCCTGCTTAATCCCCGAAGTCCCCGTTCCAATCCATCGGTCAGCTTGGTCGGCGTCGTTGTATAGGTCAGCACGGACGATCCGAGCACAAGCATGATTACCCTCGCCATCGTATAGACAGCGGTCCGGAAGCCCTGCCAGCTGATATGCAGCACGCCTATATCGATCCATGGATCGCCCTTGGTAAAGAACATATTGATCACGACAGAGGCCAGTATAAATACCAGAATCCCCTTCAAGCCCTTCAGCATATAGGATACCGGAACCCTGGACAGCGCAATATACAGAACCATCACAACTGCCGCTAACAGGAACGTATATCTGTTATTTGCAAGAAACAGACTGATGATATAGACAAATGTAAATATAAGCTTTGTCCGGGGGTCCAGCCTGTGAATTATGGAATTGACCGGATAATATTGTCCGAGTGTAATATCACGAATCATACTGTGTTCCTCTGTATATCTTGCCTGCTGCCTCATCTTGATAAGCCATCTCGATAAGGTTTCTCGTCAAATCGTCGCTTGGCGCCAGGAAAGCGACACCTTTCCTCATATAATATCGTTGCCGCTTAAGCTGATCTATTCTGCCCGCAAATATGCCTCCAGGCTCTGCACGGCATCCTCCAGCCGATAGATTGCCGTCGGTACCGGATAACCATTTTGCCGAAGCTCCTGCATAAGAAGGGTGACTGATGGGGTCTGCAGACCAAGCTCCCGTAATTCCTTCCCATGAGAAAAGACCTCTTCTACAGAAGCGTCATATACCAATCTTCCCTGATTCATCACCAGGATCCGGTCTGCATATTCCGCTGCCGCATCCATATCATGTGTGATAAACAGGATCGTCATTCCGTTTGCATGTAAGCTCTCCAGAATCTCGAACAGCTCCCTTCTCCCCGCCGGATCAAGACCTGCCGTCGGCTCGTCCAGGATCAGAGTATCCGGCTTCATGGCCAGTACACCGGCAATGGCCACGCGGCGCATCTGTCCCCCCGACAGTTCAAATGGAGAGAGATCATAGACCGCATCACTAAGACCAACCAATCGGATCGCCTCAAATGCTCTCTGCTGGATCTCGATTAGCGGAAGCCCTAAGTTCTTCGGTCCAAAGCATACATCATTCAGTACCGTGTCAGCAAATAACTGGTGCTCCGGATATTGGAAGACCAGTCCGACCTTACTTCGAAGATACGAGCGGTCATAGCCCTTCTCATAGATATCTCTGCCCTCATAGAAGATCTGTCCCTCCGTCGGCCGAAGCAGCCCGTTCATATGCTGGATCAAGGTCGATTTGCCGGAACCGGTATGCCCGATCAGAGCAATCATCTCCCCCTTGGAGATCGTCAGATTGACATCCTGCAGAACACGTTCGGAATATATGGTTTTTGGGTGGTAATCAAAGCTTATATGATTGCAGACCAGCCCCTCTGTCATGGCTAGACGGGCGCGTTCTTCCTCTTCCATACCGCCGGAGCTATGATTCATAGGCTTCGAATAGGAATAATCCATACGTCCTTCTGTCAGTCCCTGTGAGCTCCTGACATTCCGGATCGCATCTGCATTCTTATATGCCATCACCTGATTCATTCCACTGACAAAATCATCTACATTCATGATATCTGCCGGTAATGAAATGCCTCTTGCAGCAAGCTCTGCCGCAAGCTTCGTAACCGTCGGGATCGTTAGTCCGTATCGAAGCAGCTCTTCCCTCTTTGCAAACAGGCTGCGGGGCGTATCCTCCATGACCAATTCACCTTCATACATCACGCAGACCCTGTCCGCCACCGTCACCTCTTCCATTTCATGCGTAATATACAGAACGGTAATATTCTCCTGATCGTTTAACTGCCTGGCAATGTGAAGAACCTCCGCTCTTCCGGCCGGGTCCAGCATCGCGGTTGCCTCATCAAATATCATACATTTTGGGTGCATGGCAAGCACACCGGCAATGGCAACCCGCTGTTTTTGCCCGCCGGACAGATGATTCGGAGAGGACTCACGGTATGCAGTCATTCCGACCCGTTCTAAGCTCTCTGCCACACGGATGAGCATCTCATCCTCCGGCGTACCTTGATTCTCCATTCCAAAGGCGACATCCTCCTCCACGACCGTTCCTACGATCTGATTATCCGGATTCTGAAAGACCATACCTGCGGATTTTCGAATCTCCCAGACATTGTCCTCATCCATGGCATCATAGCCTGCAATGATCAGACTCCCCTCGGTAGGTGTCAGAAGCGCATTCATCAGCTTGGCAAAGGTAGATTTACCGGAGCCGTTCCTGCCTATGATCGCCACGAATTCCCCTTCCTTCACACGCATAGAGACATCCTTGACCGCCTCGACCATCTCTGTCACGTTACCGTCTTCATCCCGCCTGAAATATTCAAATTGGATATGTTCCGCCTGTATCATCGTTCTTCCTTTTGCTTATTATATGCATTTAAAAACAAAAGGGCTGTCTCTTATGACAGCCCCTTCATTCTATGACTATACTAATTCAAGAATAACTTCCATAGCAGCGTCACCCTTACGTGGTCCGATCTTAACGATTCGGGTATATCCACCCTGACGGCCTGCATACTTCGGTCCATACTCATCAAATAACTTAGCAGTCAGATCTACCTTCTTAGTCTGTGCCTTTCTGCCGGCACCCTCTGTCGGAACGCTGACAACCGGATACAGAACCTTCAGCATCTGTCTTCTAGCATGAAGTCTGGAAGGCTGATCCTTCTTCACTTTCTTCTCAACAGTATCATACTGTGTTACCTTCTTGCCATCAACAACTTCCTTGATTCTCTTACCATCCTTGTCAAGCTTCGGAACCTTAGCAGATACCGTTACCTCATCATAGTTGTCCTTCTCACGAACAGCTAAGGTGATCAAATGCTCTGCAATCTGGCGAACTTCCTTCGCTCTTGCCTCTGTAGTCTTGATCTTACCGTTATATAACAGCATGGTTACCTGATTACGTAATAATGCCTGTCTGGCACTTGACTTCTTGCCAAGCTTTCTATACATTGCCATATAGATAATCCTCCTTAATGGATAATTATACAGATTCCTCTGTATCTTCACTATGCTTACTATTATTCGGCTTTAGTGGTATATGTCATAAGGGGGGACCCACTTGTGGGGAGATACCTTATGACTTCCGCACTTTCGTACGTCTTAGTTGATTACTGCGTCATAAGGGGG
>CACZRT010000172.1 GCA_902783585.1 uncultured Lachnospiraceae bacterium
AAAGGCAAAGAGAAACTCAAAGAGAAGATAAAGGAAAAAGACAGATCACGAGAGAAAGCAATCTCACATAACCATAACGATCACTAAAAGGGGGGGAACATTATGCCGTACAAACTATTACTAACAGGACGATATACAACCATTATTGACACATTTTTTGATCACCTGACGGAATTTCACTGTATGACCACGTCCACCAGATTTGAAGACTTAAAGCGCCATATGGAACTCTTCCATCCGGACGCATTAGTCGTATGTCTGTCCAATGAAGATCCTGCCGTACTGACGCGTATTTCCACACTGATGGGCCGCTATGCAGAAAATAAGGTTGGCGTCGTGATCATCGGCGAAGATGAGGAATGTGCCGAATTCCAGAAGAAAACCGGTGCTCTTGCAGACAAGGAGATCCATAAACCGCTGTCTCCTGCGAAGATTCAAAAGCTGCTTCGAAATTTCTTTGAAGATCGTAAACCAACCAAATGGGGAGACGAAGACAATGCTGCATCTTCCGCTTCCGCCCCGAAAAAACAGGAGACGGAAACCGAGAAGCTGATGCGGATCCTGCAATCCGTGGATGAAGAACTGGCTGATATGAGTCCTTCCTCCGATCCGCTCCTTGCCGAAGTACTGAATAATGTTGCACCGCAGACCGCGATCAATTCCATGGTCAATTCTGCCATGCAGGCATCACCGCAAACAGCGCCTCAGGCTGCCGCTCCGCAGCCAGCACCTCAGACTGCTGCCACACATGTATTATCCTCTGAGACCAAGCATATTCTGGTCATAGATGATGATCCTTTGATGCTTAAGGTAATCAAGGATTACCTTCACGATCAATATGATGTTGCTACTGCCAAGGGCGGCAAGATCGCTTACAAATTCTTAGAAAAGAAGCATACCGATCTGATCCTTCTTGATTATGAAATGCCGGACGAGGACGGACCTACGGTCTACCAGAAAATACGGGAAATGCCTAACATGAAGGATGTTCCGATCCTGTTCCTGACCGGTGTATCCGATAAATCAAGAATCATGAGCGTATTGGCATTAAAGCCGCAGGGCTACCTGTTAAAACCAATCGATTATGAAACCCTGATCTCAACAATCACCCCGATCCTGAAGAAACGATAATCACTTACAGGGCGAAAATATTCCTGCTATATAGCATGAAAGGACGACTATGGAAACTTTATACCTGACAGATCTTATTGATCAGGCTACCCTTCAGAAAATACAAGATGCATTTTCCAATATGGTCGGTATGGCGGCTCTTACCACAGATTCTACCGGTCATCCGGTTACAAATGGGTCTAATTTTACTGACTACTGTATGAAATATACACGCCAGTCTCCGGTTGGCTGTGCACGGTGCGAGGAGTGCGACCGGTACGGTGCGGTCATGACACACCAAAGCGGAAGACCGACCTCCTACTACTGCCATTCCGGATTGATCGACTTTGCCGCTCCGATCATGGCGAACGGAGAGATGATCGGCAGCTTTATCGGCGGTCAGGTCCTGACAGAACGGCCGGATCCGGATAAGATCCGGAAGGTCGCAGATGAAATCGGTGTCGATTTTGATGAATATTGGACTGCCATCAAGAAAATACAGGTAATCCCTAAGGAACGAATTGACAGAGCCACGGATTTCTTATTCTCCATTGCATCTGTCCTATCCGACATGGCGATGGGGAAGCATCAGGCGCTTCTTGCGAATTCCGAGATTGCACGTGCCGCGCAGATGAAGACGGATTTCCTTGCCAATATGAGCCATGAGATACGGACACCGATGAATGCCGTGATCGGCATGGCGGAAATGGCCCTTCGGGAGGATCTTCCGGACAGTGCCAGAGAATATATCAACCAGATCAAATCCTCCGGTCGTGCGCTTTTGGCGATCATTAACGATATCTTAGACTTTTCCAAGATTGAATCCGGCAAGATGGATATCTTTCCTGTGGAATATGATTCGATGTCTTTATTTAACGATGTATCGAATATCATCATGACACGACTCGTGGATAAGGACGTAGATCTGATCCTTGATATTACACCGGAGATTCCGGTCCTTCTCTACGGCGACAATATCCGTATCCGGCAGGCACTCATTAATCTCGCCAACAATGCTGTCAAGTTTACGAATGAAGGGGAGATCCGGATCGTAGTGCGGTTCAAGAAGACAGATGATACGAATGGTATCCTGAAGATTTCCGTTGTCGATACCGGTATCGGTATCAAAGAGGACAATCTGCAAGCCATCTTCGAATCCTTCTCCCAGGTCGACAGTACCCGTAACCGTAATGTAGAAGGTGCCGGTCTGGGACTTGCCATTACGAAACGTCTCATCAATCTGATGGACGGCGATCTGACTGTCGAGAGCGAATACAATGTTGGTTCCACCTTCACAATGTCGCTCCCGCAGATCATCAGTGATCCTACGCCTGCCATGCATGTAAAATCGCCTGCCCAGACATGCGCACTCAGCCTGTTTCAGGATGCCCGCATGTCCAAACGTTTCTTAATCGATGTTAAGCGGTTGGGCATACAAGCATACAACCTGAATGCAGACGCGGATCTGGAGCACGGATATAAATCTCTTAGCCAGTTTAATCCGAATATTGAATTCTTCATGTTCTTCGATCATGATATGCTGACAGAGGAGCGCAAGCATTTTATTGAGAATCACCCGGAGATCCAGGGGGTTCTGGTATCGGACTATATACAGGACATCCGTCTGCGCATCCCGAATCTGATGATCGTGAAGAAACCGCTCTCCTCCATGAATCTATCCATGATCTTCAACAAAGAGAAGATCATCTTCTCCGGTCATTCAGAATATGATGACGATGCGGATTTCACAGCACCGGATGCCTGGGTATTGATCGTAGATGATAATATTGTGAATCTCACGGTTGCAGAAGGCCTCTTGGAGCCGCTCAAATTAAATACGGTATCAGCAGCAAGCGGAAAGGAAGCGATCAAACGGGCGCAGGAGCACATATTTGACATTATCTTTATGGATCACATGATGCCGGAAATGGACGGTATTACCGCAACGAAGGAGATCCGCAAGCAGCTTCCGGAATACGAGAATATTCCGATCATTGCCCTGACCGCTAACGCTGTCGGCAGTGCCCGGGATATGTTCTTAGAAGCCGGCATGAATGATTTCATCGCCAAGCCAATCGAGGTACGTACCTTGATGACCAAGGTGCATCAATGGCTTCCGCAGGATAAAATACATAGAATAACCGAAGAAGAAAAAGCGGCTGAAAATTCGAAAAACAGCGCTGCTCCGCCAATTGAGATCGGGGATCTGGATACAGCAACCGCAATCCGTATGCTCGGAAATGAAAAGCTGTTTTGGAGTGTTTTGAAGGAGTATCACCGCGTTATATTATCCAAAGCAGAATCCATTCGCAGCCATTATGCGGCAGAGGATTGGCAGGCCTATACCATTGAGGTTCACGCCTTAAAGAGCTCTTCAAAGCAGATCGGTGCCATGACGCTGTCCAAGATGGCAGCCGAGCTCGAGAAGGCCGGTAAAGAAAATGATATTGACTACATTCATTCCAATACGGAATATGCGATTGAAAAATATCTGGCGTATGAACCAATCCTTGCTCCGTATTTTGTAAAGGAAGAAGATACCAACAAACCGCATGTCGATTTCAGTGTGCTTAGCGAGCTTCTGTCTAAGCTGCGGGAAGCATCCGAAAGTCTGGATTCCGACGAAATGGAAACACTCTGTACGGAAATCTGCAAATATCAATATCCGGAGGATCAGGAAGAATATCCGAACAAGCTGAAAAATGCCTGTGACGATATTGATGTAGATGCCGTCATTGAAATACTGGATGAATGGGAGGTATTTATCCCGTCATACTAAACAAAGAATAGCAGCCATCGGCTGCTATTCCTCTATCTCCTTCAGTGCTTTTTTTAACCCATCCGTTCCATAATTCATGATCCGGTTGACCCGGCTGATCGTTGCGGTAGATGCTCCGGTATCGGCGGTCACTTCCATATAAGTCTTTCCTTGCGAAAGCCCTCGGGCAACCTCTACACGCTGTGCCATAGAAAGTACTTCCTTCACCGTACATAAATCTTCAAAGAATGCATAATAATCTTCCTTGGTCTTCAACGTCTGCATGGCTTCAAACATCAGATCCACTGCTTCCGTATGTATCGTCTGTCCCATCTTATATACCTCGTTCTAAGCGTTCCCATCGATTGCTGCCGCTTATACTCCATCCTCTTAGATCTGCGTTGACTTCGGTTCCTTTGGCACCCAGATTGCGACTGCTGCCCGATTAACATAGAAATCGCCATATCCCCATTCGTCAATCTTAATGTTATACTTTGCATTCTTCATCTCATCTACGAAATGCTTGCCGGCAAACTGCTTACCAATATACATATGCTTGATTCCGCCGGTGCCGTCCGACATGACAACTGCACATCCGGAATCCTTATGCTCTTCATCGCCTTCTCTGGTCCAGCCGATCACATTCGGATCATCCAGATAATCATGCTGCGGTCCATACGCACTCTTCTTCCGAAGCTTGAGCATCTTATCAAGGACTGCCTTCATCGGCTTGATCTGACTG
>CACZRT010000173.1 GCA_902783585.1 uncultured Lachnospiraceae bacterium
TAACTATCTTGCGTTCTATGATTGAATCATGTGTTCCCTGCATATTCTGATCAATCCCTTACATCCTTCTCCTCATACGGCGTATTCCATGATCCGATCTCGATCATAATTCCTCGATCCATCGGAAGAACTTGTCCAAGCCCTTGTTCTCTTTTCTCGTTTCCAAAAACATACCTGCCGTATACCAGGAATGTGTATTCTTTTTATCTGTTACGCAGTAAAGCTCGCAAGCATTGCCAACCCTTTCCGCTTTGCGGGCAAAGTCTTCGGCGCACGCGTATTCGATCAGTCCGTCATGCCTGCTCTGGATCAGCAGCATCGGTATGTGGTTCTTCGACATTAGTGCGACCGGCTCCCCGTTCCGTCTGTCATAGCCCTTACGAAATAGCTGGTTCAGAAGGATCGCTACCGTTTTCGACTGATCCGATCTGAAGCTATAAGGCCCGCCCGAACCTATGAATCCAATGATGTTGGAGATGTCAACCTGATATTTTTGCTGAACCTTTGGGGAATAGCACATAATAGATGTTAGATGTGCTCCGGCTGATGGACCGGCCACAACGATCTTAGATGTATCAACATGTTTCCTGTGCAGATATTCGATTGCTGTACGATATGCGTTGCAGACATCCTTGATCTGACAGGGATATTTGTATTTTGGAGACAGCCTGTACCCAAGTGAAACCATGCGGTATCCCTCTTTTGCAATGCACTGTCCCACATAATCAAAGAAGCGGGGATTCCCGGCATTCCAACCGCCTCCGTGCACCCAGACGATGATCTTATCACTTGTGACCTTGTCCGGTTCATAATACAGGATATACTGGTCTTTATTCCGGCCATATGAGATACGCTCCGGACGGACACTCTTCTTTACCTGAAACATCTTTTTATATAAGCCATAATAGCTTAAGCTTTCACGCATATAGTCGTTCATCGATATCTAACCTCCCCCATATTCTCATACAGCATCTACTTCCCCATTCTTCATCATAGATACATCTCCATATCGATACATTCCCATGTCCCGATCGGCAGCTCACAGGAACGTCTGCTGTACTCCCGGAATCCGACGGCTTCATAACAGTATCTGGCGCTGTCATTCCCCACAAATACTCCCAGATCGATCCTGCTGCAGCTAAGCTTCGTCTTCACATATTCGATCCCGAGAAGGAGCATCGCTTTCCCATAGCCCTTCCCCCTGTATTCCGGATTCACGATCACGAATCCGAATCGGACGCTACTGTCATCGTCTTCCTTTGGATACCGAATGATAAAATGACCTAACAGCTCTCCTTCCTCATCGACAGCTGTCAGCGGAAGGAATCTTCCTCCCTCTATCTGCGGCGCATAATTATCATTGATGTCGTTTTCTGATAGCGGGAACTTATTAAACCTGTCCGCTGACCATTTATACAATTCCTCCTCCGTCCTCAGCCATCGACAGATGACCCCGGAATCTTCGGATTCATATGCTCTTAATACCATACGTTCTTCTCCCCTTCTTGCGGCTGAATATTGATCCGGTCTGTGATCCCTGCTGCTCAATCCCTGTTATGCGGGATTTCTCCTCTTGCTTTCATCTCTGCTTTGTCCTTATACATCTTACCATCTGCTTCTACGATCGCTTCACTTATGGCTCCGTCCTTCTTCACCATGGAATAGCCAAAGGCACAGCTATACGGCGTCTCGGAAAGCTTCTGCCGCATATCCGCAATAGCATCCGTAATCTCTGTTTCTTTCACATTATGATACAAAATGATAAATTCATCTCCACCGGTACGATATACATTACCTCCATGCCCGGAGTGGTTAAGCAGAATAGAACCGATCGTCTGAAGTGCCTCATCCCCTGCCTGATGTCCCATATTGTCATTAATATACTTCAGTTCATTCATATCCACAGAGGCAACACCCGTGATCGTCTTCGCACCCATCTGAATATCCTGATAATAGCTCTGACGGTTCATGAGAGAGGTCAACGGATCGATCTTTGCCATATGAATATAAAGGAAAATGTAATACAGCAGAACAGCAGAAGTAAATAGCGCACTATAATCTTTATTCGTATTAAAAATCAAATAATACACTACGCCCAAAACCGGATACAGCGTGACAAAGATTGCCATAAAACGGTCTTTTCTGGAATATTTGCTGAACACGATCAGGTTGTGGATTAAAAAGATAACGCCGTAGAAACCAAATACAAAATATGGCCATTTACTCAAATATCCACCGAGATAAAGATTATCCGGTGTAAACCAACAGACCAGATGTGTCCACGGAGATGTAAAATAAAGCGGAATACTGATGAACTCCGGAAGCAGGATCAATAGAAGCTTCCGGATTGACCATTTCCTGGATACCGTGATCATCATAACACTAACCATAATAAGGGGATAGAGTGTATATACACTGTATGTCAGAAACGGCCGGAGCGGTGACAGGCGATCAAATGTCTGTGTCCATTGTTCAAGATAGAACGCGGCAGATTCCATGAACATCAAAAAAATAATAACATACGTGATCCGCTTCATACGTTGGGAGATATGTGCGCTGATCCCCAAGACGATCAATAGTCCGATCAGTTCAAAGATCATTACAAAGTTCTCTAATACATAATTCACAAAACTCATATTATATAGCAACCAACCTTTCAATCATTCACAAATTAAGCAATCGCCAAACCCCGATAATCATTCAGTTCAATGAACTTCTGTTCAATGGGCCAAGAAAATACCAAGCTGTCGTATATTCAGATCAGCGATCATCCAATCATCAAACCGGTATACATTCCGATCATAAAACTTCTAAGCATGGAATCAACAAATTCCCAAGGCAGCGATCACCGTCTCCGACGATCGCCATGTGTCGCATAATAATTGGCTTTATCTGTATACATCTCTTTGTCGGCGCGGCGGAAGATATCATTGAACTCCCTGTCTTCATCCTTATGATAAGCGGCTGCCCCCTTGGATATTGCAAGCGGGATCTCCCGTGTTCGGTTAAGCTCCATGATTCTCTGATCCAGAGCGGCGAACATCTCATTCACAGAATCCATAACAGCCTCTTCTAATACGACTACGAATTCATCTCCACCGATCCGATATACATGATCCGCGCCAAATACAGCGCTTATAGAATCCGCAGCGTCAATGATCAGAATATCACCCTGCTCATGCCCATTCTCATCATTCACCTTCTTCAATCCGTTAATATCCAGCACGGCAACGGAAAGCCCGGCAGTCTCTTTCTGCATCTGTCGATTGATCTGATCTACTTTATCAAAATAAGCGGTTCGGTTACCAATATTTGTCAGAGTATCTGTATATGCCAATTCATGTGCATCCTTAATATACTTACGCATTTCCTCACGAAGATCACGAACCATATCATTCAGATCTCCGACCACATCATGAGAATCCATATTATCGGAATCTACATGATGAGCATCGCCATCAAGAGAATTCTTCTTATCGGCATCCCCGTGACCGTCTTCCACATCTTTCATATGTCTGCCGGACGCACGCTGAAGCTCCCTCGACAATTCCTTCATATCCCCTGTCAGATTCTTAACCTCCGTATTCAATTCCACAAACCGCTTCCGGATTCTTCCGGTTATAAGGAATACGATAAATGCTCCTATGGACAGAGACAGAACACTGATGATAAAGACAGTATTTCTATGACGCCTGATTTCATTCTCATACCATTCTGCATCAAAATCAACGCCAACGATTCCGGCAATCTGTCCCTGTGAATCAAATACCGGGCTATACGCGCTATAGAATCTTCCCCATCGATCCTCCGTCACAATCTCATCGACACCGGCAATTCCGATACTCGCCTTGTAAAGAGCATCCGTATACTCGATCTCTTCGCCGAATTCACCCGGATCCTCCATTTCCGGATCGATCGTAAATGTAAAGGTTCCATCCCCCATATCCCGGATTCCGTAGATATAGGACAGATCTACATTCTCCTGAAATGCCCGCAAGACACTCAAAGCTCTTTGGTACTCCTCCGTGTCTACATCCTCTGCAGTCAAACGTTCCAGTTCATCCCCATTCAGCAGTGCCGCAGCACTGTTCGACACATCCAGCATACGTGCCTGAATCTGGCTTTTCAGTACTTCTGCAGACTGATTGGTCAGTATAGACCCCAAGACGATATTCACGATCAATAATAACGCTGCGGTCAAGACAGTAAACCGCGCGAAAAAGTCATTTCCTTTATTCATAAACTCTCTCAAACCCCTATGTAAATATGTATAATAAGCACCGATGAAATATATTATGACCTTTTGACCCTATCATCATATTATACCATCATATCAAAATAATAGAAAGCAATATTCTTATAGCAGCTTCATCAACGAATCATATACCTCCTTCGCCACCGCCAGCTTATACATAAGGCGTGTCGGCTGTGAAGCAAGCTCCACATAATACGATTCCGTACTTCCATTCATACAGATGGCATAATACACCTGTCCCGGCACAGAGGCCTCCGGATTCGCAGGATCTACATTCCCCATCGTTCCGGTTACGCCAATACCGATATCCGCGCAATAAGCCCGTGCACATGCCTGTGCCATTGCCGCTGCGGTTTCCTTAGAATACACCGTATATCGATCAAGGATTTCCGCCGGTACTCCCTGCATGACCTTCGCCTCATTGCTGTAAGTAATGAATGCACCTTTGAGCACCTCCGATGCGCCCTCCGTATCCGTGATCAGGGAAGCGATCTGCCCCGCGGTTGCGGACTCCATCGTTGTGATCGTCAACTGCCGCTTGATCAACAGCCTGGTAAGCTTTTCATAATCCTTGCGAATCTCAGTTTCTATATTCACCGCTTTCATTCCCTTATCTCCTTCCGATCAAGTATATTACAGGTGCATCATCTATGATTATCCTATATCTTAATCCATTACACATATATCTAAAATAACATAAAAGTATCCTGAATTCCAACTAAACCGTCTCATTCAGGATACATCCCATTCCTTTATCTTATTCATTAACTATGCTTCTCTACAATATCAATTAATTCTATCGGATCCGGAAGAATTAATTTTCCAATTCTCAATGTATATGCATCTTCGCATATTTATGCTTCTTTGGCTGGATACTATCCAGAAAATCCAAGGTCAGATTATTAAAGAGATTCGACTTCTCAATGCTGCATACATGTCCGCAATCCTTCAATGCATGGAACTGGAATTCCTTCGTCTTCTTACACAATTCCTTGATCCCGTCCAGAAACAGATAATCCCGTTTTCCGGAAATGAACAGGGTTGGTATCTTGTAATTCTTAATGATACTCACATAATTCTGAAGCATATCATTGGACTTGCCAACGCTCTCCACCCATTTGCGAAATGTCGCCTGATTCAGCTTCTTCGCCTCCCGGATAAAAATATCCCGGGACTGCTTATGTTTATGGAACGGCATAATAATATGTGCAAAGAGTGTATATGCCTGCTCCACCGGAAAATGCGCCGTTGTGAACCTTGCGATCCGGAATATGATCTTCCGGAACCGGTCCAGATTCACAATGCCTCCTGCCAGGACAATGGACGATACCTTCTCCGGATATAATCTTACATACTCTAGCGCGATCAAGGTTCCCAAAGACAGGGAAACAATATGTACCTTCTCAATATTCTCATGCACCAGGATCTTATCGATCAACCTCGCCGTACTGGTTGGTTTATACGGAGAAACGGCCTCCTCCTGACTGGAATTTCCATGCCCGTCCAGATCCACCAGAAGCAGATTATACTCCTTTGAGAACCTGTCCATCTGATATTTCCAAGTCTTTGTGCTTCCCCCAAGACCATGAATGAACAATACCCATTCCGTCGCATCTTCATTTATCAGTTTTTCATAATATAGCAAATCCTTCACCTCTTCTTGGCATCTACTTCCATTGTAGTACAACTCCGGAAAAAAGCAAGAACTATTACACGTATTTTTCCACCAGCACCGACAGCTTTCCCTTCTTCGTCTCGTGCTCCAATCTGCGATAGATGAATTTCCCGTGGCCGCGCACCGCGATCACATCATTTTCCTTCGGAACGGCACTGTTATTCTCACAGATCCGCCCATTTACGATCACATACTTCTTACGGAACAGATCAAGCGCCTCCGTTCTGGATATATGATACAGCTTCGCAATAACCGCATCCAGCCGGATCGATGCCACGATCACAGTCTCCGGCGCAAGCTCCACACGTACCTCCTCCGGCATCGCGTCAAGAATCATGCATTTCACATTGGTATGCTTCACCTTGTCCATATTCTGACAGATAAATTCTGCCATAGAATCCAGAACGAACATATACGCCCTGTTATCCTTCACGACAATATCTCCGATCGTATCCCGTTCAATCCCGAGATTCATAAGAGCGCCCAGATAATCGCGGTGTGTCAGATCATCCGCGAACTTCTTATTCAGCGGTTCCACTTGAAGAATCTGAATCGGAAATGGAATACTGTAGCCAAGCTCCTCCTCATTCCCGAAACGGATCATCACACGCTCACAGCCCTCGGCACCGCCCCATAAGGTAAACTCCGACAGTTCCGAATTCCCATTCTTTGAATAATCACGATCCACCGCCTGATATACAAGTGCCACATCTCCGGCTGACAGGAAATTCGTGAAATAATATGTATTATTCTGATAGCTCTGTTCCGACAATTCCCGAAACCGCCGGAGCAGTAGTTCTTCGTCTGAATTCATTATGTTATATTACCCCGAAATACCTTAAACACTCTTCATTTGTTCCATACATAACATCCTCGTGTCCTGCTGCCCGCTCCACGAATTCTTCGATCCTCGCCCAGTTCCGGCAGGTATCGAATTCATAGCTGTGTCCCCATACATAGAAGAGCCAGACTTCATCCTCTTCCGGTTCTTCCTCTAAGAATTTGCGCAGCAAAGGAAATAATTCTTCATCATTGTGATGACAGGTTGGGCGCAGACGGATCGGATCCTCCGGAAGTGCAAAGGAATGCGTTTCCCATACATTTCTCCCATACTTGATTCCATGTGCTGTCAGCCAGTCACAGACAGTATCGTCATATGCTCCGTAAGCATACGCCATTCCTACCGGAGTCACACCATAGATCCGCTTGATATTCTCAATGTCCTTCCCGTACTCCTCATTCAGCCATGCTTCATCGCGGTCCGAAGGATTCTCATGTGTCAGTCCATGCGTTGCGATCTCATGTCCCTGATACAGATTCCCGATATCCGACTGATTCATCCGATGAATCCGGACATCCTGCATATACCAATAGGAAGTCTCGGATTGGATTCCGGTATTTAAGTTAAAGGTACATTTCATCCCATATTTATTGAACAATTCAACCAGACGGATATCCTGTGTAACACCGTCATCGTAACTGAAAGTTAATGCTTTTCTGTATTGCTTCATCTACACCACCCGATCCTTCTTAACCAATGCAACAGGCGCATACCGTACCCGCAGCTTCGGCGATTCCTGCATAACTACGCGGTAGTTGGTTGCCCAGTCCTTCGCCTTTGTCTTCGGATTCTCACCCGCAGGCGGAGTTGCAAAGATCCGCACATCCATACTCTGCCCCGGCTTCACAGGCTTTGCATCCTCATCCATAAATGCAGACATCAGGTCAACGATCTTCGTCGTCGGAGCCTTGTAGAACCACTTGCCGTTCACCTCGATCATCAGGGCAAGCTCCTCCTCCACCTCGATTTCAAAGAATACCGGCTCCTGTTTTAATTTCACCGTGAGCGCGATTCCGTCCGCATCCTCCGAACCGCCCCAGCGCATATCCACCGGGAACGATACCTTCTCTTCCTTCTTGATCTCCGGCTTAAAGTAAGCCTGATCCATGATCGCCTTATAATCCTTGAGAATCGGCTGTTCGATTCCGCAATCCACATAATTCGGGTCCTGAATTTCAAGACCTAACCGTCCCCGATCCCGGAACTGATACATAGAAAATGATCCGAACCAGTCCGGCTTCTTCTTCCGGATTACCGAGCTGATCGCCAACAGTCCTTCACTCTGTGCCTTCGGACCGGTCACATCGCCGTCAATATTGAATTCCGACGCTACCAACATCTTATTCTGTCCGGTAATCTCCCGCAAATGCTTCGCTGTCGCCTCATACTTCGTATAGAACTCCATGATTGAGCGCGTTGCATAGGAAGTACCGCCCTGCTCACATACATCGAACGGCCATCCAAAATGCAGTGCCGGATAGCTGTCTGCCGACCAGACATCCGCAATCTTATAGGCTTTCAAGAGCTCCTTCTCGTATTCTACCTTGCCGTCCTCTGTCAGAAGTCCTGCACACAGGATCGTCTGTACATTTGGTGCTTCCTTCTTCAGGATCTTGGCAAACCGGACAAAGAATGCTCCGATCTCCTTCACCGAATATCGCTTGTTATGGGTAAACCACGTTCCCGTACATTCATGATTGATCCGAAGCCGCATACGTCCGAAGGTAGCCAGATCCCTCGCGATCCGGATCAAATGCTCATCCGATACCCCACAGTCGATCGTCAGTGTCAGCGCCACATCCTGTCCGTGCCGTCTGATATCCCGCATCTGATGAAACGGCTCATTTTCCAAATTTCCGCCAATTCCGCCGCCATACGGATAATAATCATCATACGGATAATCCCACTGTCCATGAACCTCCAGATCCTTACATGCCTCGCTGGATCTTTCCGGCCACTCCTTATCATTCGGGTAATATGTATACATCAAACTGATGTAACGGTGCGGTCTGCCGAGCTTATGCAGAATATAATCCTGATTCACATACTCTCCGCGCTCACTGCCGTCGCCCAGATCCAATCCGAACTTCGCCGGATGCAGACTGATCCTCTTCACTTGTGTAATGTCCTCTGTGGTGTATTCCTTCATACCGCTTCGATTCCTTTCTATTCTTGACTATCTATCCTTTATAAGCCGCCACTGACAGCCACATACGTGACTGCCAGCAGTGTCATTCATTCTCACGAAACACGTACTTTGTGCTGCTATTTTCCGCACTTAAAATACGTGTTCCTATATCGCCTTAAACCATTACTTCTCCGCTTTCCGCGATCTCCACGGTCTTATTTCCATTCACAGCAACGATCTCCACCTTGCAAGGCTTACGGATCTCTGCCACGATCTTGTAGCTGTCTCCGGACCGGCTGACCGTGATCCTGCCATCCTGATTTGCCTCTCCGTCAACCACATACTGTGATACCGTCTTACCATCACTTAAGCAGCATACCTTATACGTTACCTGATCGGCATAATCATATTCGCAATTCGTATCCACAGCACCGACCGCGATAATGCTGTCCGGTCTTGCATAGAGAGGAATGCTCATATAATCATGGTGCTCCTTAAACCACTTGCCGCCGCTTCGGATCTCGCCGGTCAACATATTCACCCAGTCGCCCTCCGGCAGATAGTATTCCGCAATTCCTTTCTCATTAAAGATCGGAGATACCAGCAGCGAATCTCCCAGCATATACTGCTTATCCAGATATGCACAGGTCCGGTCATCCGTGAATTCCAATACCATGCTCCGAAGCATCGGAACGCCGCTCTTGGAGGTCTCAACCGCATTCCGATAGAGGTACGGCATCAGACTAGCCTTCAGCTTCACGAACCGGCGCAGCACATCCACAGATTCCTCATCATAGGTCCACGGCACACGATACGAGCCGGAGCCATGCAGTCTGGAATGGGTCGATAACAGACCAAATGCGCACCATCTCTTATAAACATCCGGCGTAGACTTGTCTTCAAATCCTCCAATATCATGGCTCCAGAAGCCGAAGCCCGACATCGTCAGAGACAGACCGCCGCGCAGACTCTCTTCCATGGATACATAATCCGACCAGCAGTCACCGCCCCAATGTACCGGGAACTTCTGACCGCCTGCCGTCGCAGAACGGGCAAAGAGGATTGCTTCCTTCTTTCCCTTCTTCTTGACAAGCAGATCATAGACGGTCTTATTGTACAGATAGGTATAATAATTGTGCATCTTCTCCGGATCGGAGCCATCGTAGTATACCGCATCCGTCGGAATCCGCTCGCCAAAGTCCGTCTTAAAGCAGTCCACACCCATATCCAGCAGTACTTCCAGCTTGGATGCAAACCACTCACATGCTGCCGGATTGGTAAAGTCCACGATCGCCATGCCCGGCTGCCACATATCCCACTGCCATACATCTCCGTTCGGACGCTTAATGAAATATCCCTTCTCGACGCCCTCATCAAACAGAACAGACTCCTGCCCGATATAGCTGTTGATCCAGCAGCAGATCTTCACGCCCTTACTCTTCAACCGCTTCAGCATTCCCTCCGGATCAGGGAATACACGATTATCCCATGTGAAATCACTCCATGCGAATTCCTTCATCCAGAAGCAGTCAAAATGGAACACCTTAAGCGGAATATCCCGCTCAAACATACCGTCTACAAACTCATTTACCGTCTTCTCATCATAATTGGTGGTAAAGGATGTAGACAGCCACAAACCGAACGTCCACGGTGCCGGAAGCGACGGCTTGCCGGTCAGATCCGTATACCGCATCAGAACCTCCTTCATCGTCGGTCCATTGATTAGGAAATAATCCAGACTCTCGCCCGGTACGGAGAATTCCACCTTCGTTACCATCTCCGTTCCAACCTCGAAGGACACCTTCTCCGGATGGTTCACAAAGACACCATATCCCTTATTCGATACGTAAAATGGAATATTCTTATAGGACTGCTCAGTTGAAGTACCGCCATCCGCATTCCAGATATCTACGCTCTGTCCGTTCTTGATCCACGGAGTAAACCGCTCACCCATACCATAGATATATTCGCTGACATCAATGGATAACTGCTCCCGCATATAGGTATCATGCAGACCGCCATCGTCATACGGAAGCCCCTTCCAATCCGTCTTCATATAAGCAAGATCACGTCCGGCGGAGAAAGTGATCCGCTCCTTCCCGCCGTCAACAATACGATAATAATCCAGTCTGCAGCTTGCCTTATCAATCTCTAAGGTAAGACTGCCGGACTTCACGATCAGTGTAGTTTCCGTCTCCTCACAGCTTAAGTTCCCATCCGTGATACCCGTAAGCTCGAATTCCGGCGATTTCTTAACCACACCCCGATAATGTGAGGTCTGGATCCGAAGCACCTCCGGCATCGGAGCCGTGATCTCGATCGTCAGATTCACACCGCCCAAGGTATCGCCACGATGTCTGATATGGCTTGTCGGCGCGCAGATCGTTACCTTATCCGCATCGATCTTCGAATAATACACCTCTGCCGGTGAAAAACAGGCAGTTCCTTCCTTCTGCAGCCAGCATCCGTTACTGAATTTCATAATAGTATGATCCTCCTGTATCCATGATTATTTTTAGAACATTAATTTGCCTTAAGTATACTGAATAATTCCCGCAAAAGAAACCAGTAATTTTTCAATCAAAATACCCTAATTAATTAACATCTTCTTCATTTTCTATTATTCCATTTTATAAAAAAGTGTTATTATAGTTACCAGAGGTCACATCTAACATAGGAATCATACGATAGGAGTACGAATTTGAAAACAGAATTACTACCAGATCGACTTATAACAATCCGGGAACAACAAGGGCTCAACAAATCACAGGCAGCCACATTGATCGGGCTTTCCCCGATCGGCTATCTGCGCTATGAGCAGGGGCTTCGTCTTCCGTCACCACAAATGTTAGAAATCATTGCATTAAAGCTGAATACATCTGTTGATTATCTAACCGGTGCAACGGATGATCCTTCTGCCGACCAGCTGTTGATTTCCAGAAAGGAGAATCAGGAATTGTTTGAAATTCTAATGGAATTCCAAGCAAAGGATCCAGCCGCTGCCAACCGGTTACTGACCTATGCGTCAAAGCTTAAGAAAAAGAGCATCGGTTGAAGTTTGCAGGGCTTTATGTTAGTATTTTCATATGCGAGATCCTATACATATGTGCAATATATAGGAGTATGCATATTACATACGACAGATCAATGTTTTCATGAATATGGAGGACGACCATGATACATAACACCATTACCTTATCCGAGGAGCGGAATGCATATTTTATAACCTATCTGATCGAGAATTCAGAGGAATTTCAAAATGGAATTGCAAGACCGCTTATCATCATCTGCCCGGGAGGCGGCTATTCGTATCTGTCAGAGCGGGAAGCCGAGCCAATCGCAAGAGCGTATCTTGCTGCCGGTTATCAGGCCATTGTCCTGCACTACGGGATCGATCAGCACGCAGTGATGCCGGGGCCGCTTCACGATATCGCCCAGACGGTTGCCTACGCGAGAGAACACAGCAAGGAGTGGCAGGTAAATCCGGATCAGATCTTTGTATGCGGGTTCTCCGCAGGTGCTCATGTTGCCGCATCGCTTGGCGTCTTCTGGAAGAATCGGGAGCTGCTTCCGGACTATGCGGATCAACCGGAGCTCATCCGTCCGAACGGCATGATCTTATGCTATCCGGTTCTGGATCTTCATTCCTCATCGACACACTTAGACATCGGCTGCAAGCCGGGAGACGATATCAACAAGATCGAGCTTTCCCAGAAGCACCCAAAGATGCCGCTTAATAAGATCTTCATCATGGATGAGAAGGAGCAGCGGTATTTCGCCAACTTCGAGCATGCCATGAATGCCTATATCTTCGGCGGGGAATATACGGAGGAACAGGAGGATTACTACAGCCTGCAGAATCAGGTGAGCAGTGACACTCCGCCGGCATTTATCTGGCATACGGCCGAGGACGGTCTGATCCTGCCTGCCAATTCTCTGAAGTTTGCCAACAAGCTGGATGAATTCCACATTCCATACGAATTGCATATCTTCGGAAATGGCGGACATGGAACGGCGTTAAGTACCTTAGTGACCGCCAACGACAGATACCAATGGAATCCGGCAAGTATGGGCTGGATGGAACTGGCAATCGCATGGATCGACCGACAGACGAAGTTCTCCGAGCATATCCGGAATTTGTTTGTTCAATAAAAAACATAGTATGAGGTAATCCATGTACAGTGTATTAATCGCAGATGATGAAAAGATCATACGGAAGGGCTTATGCTCTCTGATCGATTGGGAGTCTCTTGGTTATGAGATCATCGGGGAAGCAGCAAACGGCAGAGAGGTTCTTACGTTCATCGAGAAGCAGCCGCCGGATGTGGTAATGATCGATATCCGCATGCCGAATCTTCACGGACTCGAGGCTATCAAGCGCGCGAGAGAGGCCGGCTATCAGGGGCAGTTCATTATCTTAAGCGGATACTCCGACTTCAGCTATGCACAGGATGCGATCCGCTATGGCGTCCGCTCTTATCTGACCAAGCCGGTTGATGAGGAAGAGCTGATTGCGATCTTAGAGAAGCTCCGAACGGAGCTCGATGAGGAACGCGGAAGGGATTCCTCCAATCAACTGTATCAGGAGAAAGCCAAGCTCACCCTTTTACAGGATTATCTGGCCGGGGAGATCGGCTATGAGGAGTTAAACTTATCAGATCTGGGACTGACCGAGAACGCATATCAGGTGATCCTCTATGAGAAATACAGCTATAATCTGTCCGACATTTCTTATGATTTTTCGGATCTTCTTCGTGTGTCCAATCACAGTCAGGAATTCTATGAATATCTGACGATCCGGAATCAGCATGTGATCTTGTTAAAGGGAGCTCATGCCATCGAGCGCTTTCATGAGATCCTGTCCAGATATGATGCGGAATTACCGCCTCAGAAGAATTCGCCACTCGATACCATCTTCATATCCTGTGGTCGAATTGTGAAGGAAGGAACCGAGCTTCCGCAGTCTTATGCGGACGCCTGTATGCTGCTTGGCAAGCGTTTCTTCTGTGATCAGTATCAGCATGTGATCAATTATGAAGGTCCTTATTCCTTTACAAAAGAGGGGGGGGGCGTTAATTTAGAACATAATAATTTACTTGATGACTATGTCAAGTCTCTGTTAGATCACATTCAGGCTTATAACCGCAACCGGATCGCAGAGACCCTGCACGAGTTGGAACAGGAATTATATTCCGCGCCGATTGGGGTTCAGGAGCAGAAGGATCTGTTAGTGGATCTCTATCTGCAGATCAAGGAGAAGATCAGCTATCTCTACCGATCCCAGAACATTCCATTTATTCCGAACTCCACAGCGATCAATCGAATCCTGCAGAGCTATTATCTGTATGAGATCATCGCCTTCCTGTCCGAGCAGTTTGAGATGATCATGTCCTCCATCGGCTATTCCTCACGGGAGAGCATTATTAATGACATCGTCTATTATATTGAACATAATTATGCCGAGAATATTACTTTGGAGAACATTGCGCCGCTATTCGGCTACAACAGCTCCTATCTCGGCAAGATCTTCAGTAAGAAAATGGGGATCAATTTCAATACCTATCTGGATAATATCCGGATCGAGCATTCCAAGGAATTGCTTAAGAAGAATAAATTACAGGTCTACAAGATCGCAGAATTAGTCGGATATCGGAACGTCGATTACTTCCATATCAAGTTCAAGAAGAGCACCGGGATCAGCCCGGCAGAGTATCGCAAGCAGAATCAGACGGAATGAGCTCCTACTCCACATTCCCTTCGCCTTCCTCCCGCTCCTTCTCTAATTTGCGGAAGACGATCATCATGAAGGCACTTAAGGTATAGATCACACAGCCCGGTCCGATCAGAAGTCCTAGGAACATCAGGGTTACATTCCACGAGAACAGCGCAATCTCCAATGCCGCGATCACAACCATCAACACGGTCCAGCCAAAGTATTTGATCGCGATCCGGAAGGAATTACGCATAATGATCCAGAGCTTATTCTGATATCTCGCCACCTGTGGATAGGCATATAAAAAAATCATTAAGAAATAAAAGGCAGACAGCATTCCGGCGATCAGCACCCAGATCGGCGGATCTTCTAATGCATGGAACAGGGCAAAGTCCAGGTAGACGGCATAGACAGCGATCAGATTCAGAATACCCAGTGGAATGCCCTGCTTCCAGTTATTCTTGAATGCCTTGAAATACTGCTTAACCACATAGCCTTCTTCGTTATTCACCATCCGCATCATGACATCATACATGGACACGATCGATGCCCCGATCGTAACAATAGGAATGCTGGTTACCAGAAAGCAGAGATTCAGCAGAAACACCTGCATGAAGGAGCTCATGAACTTATAGATTGGACCGTCTACACTGAAGAATTTCAAGATATGGATTCCTTTCGTCTTAGCGTTTTATCCTGTTATTATACAGAAGTGTTACATAGCATATAACAGTAGTAACAATATATAGTTTACAACATCCTCTTCCAAAAATAAAGGGGCTGTTAAGCCCCTTTATGATCCTGCTTTATCTCAAGCAGAAGTATTTGAATCATGCTTTCTTTTGGTACAAAGCCTTATTCATGGCTCTACTGTGTAACAGCATCCTCTGCTGCCTTCCGAAGCTCAGCCTGCTCGTTGGACCAATCCCAGCATTTCTTATAGCCGTAGGAATTGGCCTTACCAACCATCTCGCTGACTAAGGATTCGAATTCTTCATCGGATTCTGCATAGATTGCCTTCCATGAGTATTCACGAATACAACCGGTTACCTGCGCCCATGTAGTCTTTAATTCGTCATCACGCTCCGGCTTAACATATGCAGAACCAGGAGATACTGTGTAATTGCCGCTCTCCATGTAATCATTGATCGTCTCGCATCCGGTGTAATCTCTCCAATCCTGATCGATCTCACAGGTTGCGCTGTTCTGATTGCTCTTCCAGTTCTCACAGTTATAGGTCTCACCGTTTGATTCCGGATTCTGTGCATCCAGAGACCATGTGATACAGTTGATCTGGCACTCGCCGTCCTTATAGGTACCGGTAAATCCGCCTTCGCCGCCAAGATCGGTAGACTTATCATTATGTGCCGCCTTACCTAACTCAGTAAAGTAGGTATTACCGTCCTCGTCATAATCCCAGCAGACACCCTTCGGACCATATTCAGAAGTAAGCCGCCCTTCCGGTGTGAAGTAGTAGTTGATGATTTCCATACATAATTCCGGATATTCTGCATTGGCACCGATTGCCCAATAGTTATTACCACCGAGAACATTCATACCATATACGATCGGAGAAGCATTCTCCGGTGTCAGAGACTTCATCATCTTATTCTCATCCATATGAGACTGTGTATTATATGCCATCCATCCTGCATAATTGAAGATAGAGAAGAAGGTACCACCCTTCTTTACCTTCTCGATCATCGTATCATAGGTTGCTGTCATGGAGTCCGGATCTAACAGATCATTCTGGTATAACTGATTATAGAACTTCAACATCTCTAAGTACGGTGAATCCTTATCTAATGCGCCATAGAACTTACCATCGGTCGGATCATACAAGCCTACACCGAACTCATCATATCCATAATAAGCGGTTGCGGTAGACTTTACATACATTACCATATCGCCGTCCCAATCCGGCCATAAAGACACAGCATAGGTTGGGTTTCCGGCATCATCCGTCGGGCAGATTTCCTTCATCGCCTTGAACAGCTCCAGCATATCGTCCATATCCTTCACTTCCGGATAACCAAGCTCTTTATACAGATCCCAGCGGATATCCCATGTATAGAAGAAGGACTGCAGATCCTCGCTGCTGGTCGCTACATCAAAGCCGACACCGTAGATATTGCCATTGCCATTCATATCACGGTTCTTCTCCAATGCATACGATGCATTCTCATAGATATAAGAACCATAGTCCTGCAGGATATTATCCTCTTCCCAATTAAAGAGGTATCCGGCATTCATTGCCTTCAGGTAATCGCCCTCGGAACCGAATACTACAATATCGCCGAGATCACCGGCTGCCATACGGGTATCAAATGCACCATTCGTATTAGGTACGATATTCAGCTCAACCCCGAATTCATCTGCAAGCACCTTCGCTGTCCAGCCTACCTGCATACCGGAATAATTGGCACGCTCACTGAACACCGTTAAGGTAATCAGGTCATCATTACTTCCTCCACTGCCATTACCATCATTTCCACCGGAGCTTCCTCCACTGGTACAACCAGTAAATAGCCCTAACATCATCGTAGCCGATAATGCTGCAGCACAAGCTCCCTTCACGATCCGTTTGATCGAATGTCTCCTCATATTTACGCCTCCTTGTATTCATTCATTTCTATTTATTGATTATCATAATTGTGCAGTATGAGTATATATGTATCTCTATCCCTTAACCGCACCCAACATGATACCTTCCTGGAAGTACCGCTGTAAGAACGGATATACCAACAGGATCGGAATGACCGATACCATGGAAATGGTATACTTGATAACCTTACCATTGTTCGCATAATCCAATGCCGCACTGGCACCGCTGCCCGCCTGATTCATAACATTTGCCAAGTTCGAGCTGGTATTTAAGTAGATATACAATCTGTGCTGCAGGGTATATAATTCCGGTGAATTCTGCATCAGGATCAAGGAATCCTGGAAGGAATTCCAGTTACCAACCGCACCGAAGATCGCAATGGTCGCAAGGATCGGAAGACACAGCGGCCATATAATGCTCTGGAATACCCGCAGATGCGAGGCTCCGTCAATAAAAGCGCTTTCCTCCAGCTCTGCCGGTATGGACTCGATATAGGTCTTAACCAGAATGATATTGTAAGGAGCCACGATACCCGGAATGATATATGCCGCAAAGGTATTGGTCAGCCCCAGCATGGACATATTCAAGTACCATGGAATAAGACCTGCATTAAAGTACATCGTAATAACCAGGAACCGATACCAGAACTTTCTGTGCCACATCTCCTGCTTAGTCACCAAATATCCGATAAATGCGGAAGCGAATACCATAAGTGCCGTTCCGATAATGGTGCGAAGTATAGACACAAACAGGGAGGTTCCCAGATCGTTCACCGTACGAAGTGCCAGATAATTCTGGAAGTTGATCCCGCGCGGAATGAAGCTAATCATTCCCTTGCTTACCAGCTCTGCATCTGAGATCGTATTGATCAGCAGATAATAGAACGGGAAGAAGCAGGACAGGGTAAAGATCCCGAAAAATGCATAATCAAATATAAAGAATATCACATCGCCAAAGCTTAATTTGAATTTCCGTTTCGGTGCCTTGATTGTGGTCTCGTTACCATTCTCATCTGTGATCGTGAAGTACTTCGGATGTGCCTTCTGGCGCTTCTCCTCTTCACGCTCCCGCTTGCGGTCTTCCCGCTTCTGGCGCTTATATTCTGCCTTCTCTTGTGCCCGGAGAGCCATATAATCCGTAGTATCCTGTACAGCTTCAGCGGCAGTATTCACTGCGTTATCCGGAGTCTGCTCATTTACAATATTCTTCTTATCACTCATCTTATCAGCACCTCCCTACACAATACTCTCGCCACGGACAGCCTTCGATATACTGTTCGCGATGAAGAGCAGGATCACACTGACAATGGATTTCGCCATACCGATTACGGTAGACAGCGGAATACTTCCGCCATCAATACCAAGATTATATACATACAGATCCAAGACCTCCATATGTGCCTTGTTCATGGCGTTGGAGAATACGAGGTACTGGTCCAGACCGTTGCTCAAACATCCTGCAACTGCCATCAACAGCATAACCATGTATGTAGGGATCAGTCCCGGAAGCGTAACATGCCAGATCTTCTGGAAACGTCCGGCTCCGTCTACCGTTGCCGCCTCATAGAGCTGACGGTCAATACCGGCAATACCGGCAATATAGATGATCGCACTCCAACCGGTTCCCTTCCACAAGCCCCATGCCAGCATCTTCAGCCATGTTCCGGAATCACTCATCAGGTAATTCGTACCGGTTGAGATCCAACCCATATTCATGGCAAAGGTATTGATGAAACCATCGGTTGAGAAGATTGCAAGTGCTACGGTGTATACTAAGATCCAGCTGATGAAGTTTGGAATTGTGGTGAAGGTCTGTACCACCTTCTTGAACTGCTTATTCGTGATTTCTGTCAGGAATACGGCAAAAACCAACGGGATCCAGCTGGTTGCAATACCAAGTCCGCTCATGGCAAGGGTATTCTCCATAACCCGAATGATATCCTTCTTCGTTGCGGCATTCTGGAACAGATAGGTAAACCATTTGAAACCAACGAATTTATCCATAGACAGGACATCACCTGCCTGATAATCAAAGAACGCATAACGCCATCCCCAAAGAGGAAGGTAACAGAATACAAATGCGAGCAGTGCAAATGGCAGGAACATTAAGAACAGACGGAATCTTGTCTCCATCTCGTATGGCATGCTCTTATCTGCCTTCGGCAGTGCAAAAATCAGGATCAGATTAATGATCAGACTAATCACCGATGCGGCAGCAAATATGAAAAAACCTACAGGAAAGATCGGTGCTACCTTATCAATATTCGATGCGCCCAGCATCTGTGTATAACTAATATAGTTCAGTAGAAGTCCGATGATCGCAATCACAGAGCCGACCAGTCCAGCCAGTACCCCCAGTCGTTTCAACTTCAGATTACCAAGGGAAAGACATGCACCAAGTGCAATTCCCAGCAATCCGACCAATATTACGATTGCGCTCACATACAATAACACGAAGCTTGATTCCGATACCCAGCCGGTACGAAATGCACGTCCGGTTCCTGAGACCAGACTCGAATACGAGATTGCCGATGTGAATAACGAAAGGTTCCTGCTGATCAATCCGCTGACCCGTGCCGGATTCGCTGCCGGAATGAATAACAGGAAAAATGCGATCAGGGAAACTACCCGGAGCACATAGAACAGTGGTGCACACTCTTCCTTCGGATGCTCCTGCTTCTTAGCTTCCAGAATCTTCCGGTTCTCCGCTTCTTCTTTTTTCTTCTCCGCCATCTCGGCTTCGTACTGCTTTCTGTATTCGGCATCCATGCCCTCTACAGTCTTGCTCTTACCCATTTAAGCGTTCCTCCTTTTTCAAAGATACCCCACACCATATATTCATATAGCGATAATTTGACCTGTATATAGTATAACGAAAAGCACCTCTTAAAAATACCGCAATAATTTCAAGTAAAATACATGAAAAAAAAGACCCGCGCGGATACTTCCGCACGGATCTTTCACGGTATAGCACTGTATCACGACCTGCATACCGCAAGTCTTATATCATCTTATGATTACTTCTTCTTACCTCTTACGATGAGGAATACAACTAAACCAACGATTACAAGGCATCCGCATACGATACCGATGATCAGACCGATCGGAGGAGTATTCTTCTCAGTCTCTACAACCGGTGCTTCCGTAGCATCTTCACCGCCGTTAGCTTCGGTATTCTCTTCCACTGCAGCTCCGTCATTGTCATAGTTGAAACCGCTGACAGTGAATGTGATAGACATATCTGTCAATGGATTAACCGGATAGTAACCAATGGTCTTCAGATCATCATTGTAGATATTCTGAAGCTGGATCTCTAAGTAGTTTACAGACTCTTCATTCACGATCGGATTCACGTCACTTACTTCTGATCCATTCACCTTCAGTACTACATCAGAAATTGTGATCTCACCGGTATTCGGAATATCGGTTGAGAAGAAGATCAGGTTCATATATTCCTGTGATGAGAACTCATCCTCCGGAAACTCTAAACCGTTCACAGATACGGTATAAGTACCGTTACCCTTAATCTCAGCATCGGTATATGTACCAGGAACTACAATCTCTACGCCGGACTCTTCTCTTGACCAGCCGGTTACCTGATCGAACTCAGGTGTGTCGTGACCATATCCTGACTCACCGCTCCAAGAATTACGGAAGGAATACATAGGTGTCTGGAAACCGATATATGCATGATAGGTACCGTCCAGATCAACAGGACCTGCATTTGACTGAGGTTTCTCCTCTTCAGCACCGATCATGATCTTGTTAGCAGTTATTTCGAACTCTAATGATGTAAAGCCGCTTGGCTCTGCCATATACTGAGCGCCCCACTCATTGAAACCACCTGCGATACGAACAGCTTCCTTATCTGAGTAGGATCCGGTTGCTTCATACCACCAGTTGTCACCCTGAGACATATCGAGATCTACTTCTTTGCCATCTACATAAGCCTTAACCGTAAAATCAGCATCAACAATATTCTCACCAACAATAAATGGTGCAAAATACCATGCATTCAGTACCGGCTCAGCAAACTCCAGCTTAACCTTAGCGGTGTCACCAACCTTAATTTCAGCATCGGTAGCTGTAATACCTTCAGAAGCGGTCTCACCATCATAAGACAGTGCCCAGTCATTCTCTTCCGCCTTATCACCGCCGAATGCAAGATACAGCGGATAAGTCTCTGTAGACTCTGTAGCATTCTCTACTGCAGCGTCGCCAACCTGAATACTCTTAGCCGTAATCTCGAATTCAATCTTCTTGAAACCGCTTGGCTCAGAGATGTACTGTGTACCCCATTCATTGAAACCACCGGCAACACGGATCGCTTCTGTCTTAGAGAAGTCACCGGTCTCTTCATACCACCAGTTATCACCGGCAGTCAGATCTGCTGCAACTTCTTCGCCATCGATCAGCACCTTAACATCAAAATCAGCAGATACAACCTTCTCTGCAACAATTGTTGGTGCTACATACCATACATTTACAACCGGCTCAGCAAACTCCAAACCAACTGTAACTGTATCGCCGACCTTGATCTCTCCGTCCGTTACGGTGATATCGCCTGATACGTCACCGCCTGCATAAGAAAGACCCCAGTCATTCTCTTCCGCAGCATCGCCACCGAATGCTACAAATACCCGATAGGATTCTGTAGATTCTTCTGCAGCATTTACAATCGTCGGAACAGCAGCTCCAAATGTAGTAAGTGCAAGCACGCTGGCAAATGCCGTTGCAAGGAATTTCTTAAATCTCTTTTTCATACAATCCTTACCTCCTTAGATCATATCGTTACTAGAAATATTCCTTTAGGCATACATTACCTAACCATAACAAGTGTATCAAACACCCATCCCAAAAAATACCTAACTATTTGAATCTAATTTACATTAAATTTTTCACTCTGAACCATAAACCGAGTGCCACGTGGTGCCTGGCTTTTTATTCCCGGATCAACGGCATCGTGATCTGCACCTTCGTTCCGACATGCTCCTTACTCTTGAAATCGACGCCGTACTCATCTCCGAACTTCAGCTTGATCCGTTGATTGACATTGCAGATTCCGATATGAGACCGGTCCAGATTATCAAAATCATTCAAATATCTGGTCACCTCTGTAAGTTCCTCCTCACTCATGCCATGTCCGTTATCTTCTATATAAAGGCATAGGTGCTCATCAATCTCAACACGTACAGTGATCCTGCCGCCGGACTCCATATCCTCCATGGCGTGAACATAAGCATTTTCAACGAATGGCTGAAGAACAAACGGAAGGATCATATAATTCTCGCTCTCCTCCTTCGGATAGATCACCTCAGCCTCGATCCGGTCTCCGAACCGATAATCCTGAATCTTAATATAATTCTCAACCATGTTCATTTCCCACTTAAGGGTCTTCATCTCATCTCCCACATTCAGAACACTTCTTAAGTATTTGGTCAACCGGAGTGCCATATCCGCAATGTCCTTCTCATGATTGATACTTGCCATCATCCGGATATTTTCCAGAGTATTATAGAGAAAATGTGGATTGATCTGTGCCGCTAACATCTTAAACTCCACATCTCTCTGACGGGAATAGAGCTGTTCTCTCTGAATCCGCTCCTGCATGGCGGTTTCATTTAATTTCTGAATATCATCGATCATGACATGAAGATCCTGATCCAATTCCCAGATCTCATCCTGCACATGTCCGATAGCAGGCTCCTCCGCATCAAAATCCCCTTCGGCCGCCCGGTGCATGACGTGGCTGAACGCATTGATCCGGTTTGAAAACCAGCGGCTCAGAAGAATAATGACAACCACCATCAAAACCGCACAAAGGAGCAGCGGAACCAAGCTTCCGATTGCATTCCAGTTGGCAGCCGCCACGATGTCATCATAAGGCTCAATACTCACTAAGGTATACCGATCCTCCGAATATCTCTGCTGCATAGATGCTGTCGAGACAATGCACTGCTTCCCGCGGAATTCCATCCATCCCGCAAAGGAATCGGAAGTCACGGCGGACATGATCTTCTCGATCTCCTCCTCCGTCACATCATAATTGGAATGTACCAGCTCGGACTCGTTTAGAACCAGGATCGTATTACTTTTCTGATCCTTAATAAAGCCTTCTGTAATCTCGGATTTCAAGGTGATACTGACAACACCGATATTCGTGCCTTCCTCGTTATATAAGACACGTGTCAGCCGGAGACTTCGCTTGCCGGTCTGTCCGTTGGTCAGATAGGTCCAGCATGGGCCGCCCTCCGCCTCCACGGTACGAAGATACCAGTCGCGCTCTTTGATCTTATCGGTCAGCAGTCGGAAGAACCGGTTATCCACCTTCCCATTCGTATCCAGATAGATACAGATACCGGATACATCTTCATAATATTCATCCAGATAATCCGAGAACAGATCGAATTCCCGATAATTCACCTTGATATCCCGTCCGCCGACGTGGCTGATCATGGCAACCTTCTCGACATCCTCATCATAATAGAGCTTTTCGGAGAGCTCCATCGCCATATCCATGCTCCTGCTGATGGTCTGTGCCTGCTGATCCAGACGGCTGCTTTCATTGGTAAGCTCCTGATCAAGCAGTGCCTGCTTCGATCCGTTATACATATAGATATAGACGCAGACAAGCGGAAGAAAGCATCCGATCATGTATACCACGATCAGACGCTGGGATAGTTTGAGTCTTCGGCTCCAATCTCTAATTGTATGGATAATCCCTGCTTTCTCCGACTTCATGATGATCTCCGTCTGTTGTCAATTCCACATTCTATATTCAAGCTGTATCCTTGATCTGACCACTGTCCGCCCCCATCAGTTTCACTGATTGCTTAATCTACTTCAATACGAATGGCCACCGGATACTCTGACCGGACATGCTCCGTCGTAAAGCATAAGCCCGCTTCGGTCTGTTCGAACTTGATAGCCTCGTCAAATCCAACCACCGATACCTTCCGTATGATACCATGGAATTCCGGAACATTCTGATCCTTCGATATCTTAAGTGACCGGATCACTACATGTCCGTTCTCCGGATATTTCATGCAAAATGCATAGATACATCCGTCATTTACCATAAACCGGAAGTCCTCGCCGGTATAGGTCTTAGCCGTTCCGTCCGCAAACTGACCTTCCACATCCTCTGTCGGTCCTTCCTTCGCCTTGCGCCATACCCGGCTTCCTATGATGATACTGCCATTGACACGCATCCACGCCGCAAGGTCCTGTAAGATCTTACGGTCTCCCTCCGCGATAGAACCATCCGGCTTCGGACCGATATTCAGCAGCAGGTTGCCGTTCTTACTGACCACATCTACCAGTGTCGCAATAATCTCCGCGCTGCTCTTATAATCCAAGTCCTCCGTGTAGCACCAGGAATTCCTTGCAACTGCGGTATCCGTCTGCCAAGGATAGTTCTTCCCGTCCGCAAAGGCTCCCCGTTCGATCTCTACAATACCCGTGCCGAACGCAAGAGCGTCATGCTTATAGCAGACCGCCACCGGTCTTCTCCATTCCTCGCCGCGATTATAGTAATATGCCATTACCTTCCGCAGATACGGCTTGAAAGACTCATGTTGAATCCACCAGTCAAAGTACAGAAACGCCGGCTGGTATTTATCAATGAGCTCACATGTCCGGATTAGCCAGTCATTTAAGTATTCCTCCGTCGGATACGGCTTGCTGTACAGATCCTGATTATCCGGCTCCGGCATGGCAGGCCAGTAGAAATCCCCTCTGACAAGCGGTTCCTTAATATCACTGTCGAATTCCTTCCCATGCCCCATGAACCACCAATGCTCCGCGCGATGCGAAGACGTGGCGAACTGCATATTCGACCGTTCTGCTGTCTCCTTCAGTTCACCGATGATATCCCGCTTGGGCCCCATTTCGTATGCATTATAGTGTGATATCTCACTCTTATACATCTGGAATCCGTCATGATGCTCCGCAACCGGCACCATATACTGCGCGCCGGCCTCCCGAAAGAGCTGTACCCATTCCTGCGGATCGAACTTCTCCGCGGTAAACATCGGAATAAAATCCTTATATCCGAACTCCTTCTGCGGACCATACGTCTTGATGTGATGCTCGTATGCCGGCATCCCCTTGATATACATATTGCGGGAATACCATTCATTCGCACAGGCCGGCACACTATAGAGCCCCCAATGAATGAAGATTCCGAACTTCGCCTTCGGAAACCACTCCGGAACTCTCCAGTTACTCAGGGATTCCCACGTATCCGTATACGGTCCCTGCGCGATCACCTGATCGATCTTATCCAAATATTCCTTCATACTACATTCCTTTTCAATAATTTATATTATCAATAGGCAGCTAAACTAACCTTTCTTCCAGTCGACTCCGATCGCATCCAGGAACGCCTTCGTTATGATCGCATGGCCCTTATTATTCGGATGCACCCGGTCCGAGCACAGAATATATTCATTCATACCCTCTGCCAGAAACGCATCGACCTTCGACTGCGCATCCACATATATCACAGGTTTCTTACAGCCAAACGGAAGCTCCGGATTCAGCTCCGGACGTCGGTCATAGCGGTCGGAATACTTATCTGCCAGATCACGAGCCACCTTCGCATATTCCCGAAGCGTGCATTTCATCGGATTCGCGTCATTCGCCTCGATCATAACCGGACTGATCAGTATCATTCCCTTTACCTGCTCCTGCTCTAAGGTCTTCACAACCAGCGATTCATAGATTCTCTGAAATGTCGCAAGCTCCACCTTCCGCACCGGCATTACCATTCCGTCATAATGCCGCCAGACATCATTGATCCCAATCATCACACTGACCCAGTTCGGTGCGTAAGCAAGAACGTCCTTCTCGTAGCGTTCCTGAAGATCCACAACATCATTGCCACTGACACCTGCATTTCCTACCAGCAGATGAAGCTCCGGATACATCGCCGCCAGAAAGCCGTCCACAAAGTTCACATAACCGTCTCCGAAGGAGCCCCAGCCGCCCGGAAGTGACTCTCGTAATCTTCCGCAATCCGTCACGGAATCCCCTGCCATGATCAGTCTGTCATTTTTCTCTAATAACATATCTTAGTCCTCTGATAATTTCCTTGAATTTATTGCTTCTCAGCCTCTTGGAACTTAATAATTCCCGCATCCGTTAACGGGTGCTTCGTCATCTGAACAATGACGGAATATGGTACGGTTGCAATATCCGCGCCGGCTCTCGCGCACTCCGTTACATGCAGTGGATTCCGGATACTTGCTGCGATAATCTGTGTCTCAATATCAGACTTATCGAAGATCTCTTCAATCTCCCGGATCAATTCCACACCATCACTGCTGATATCATCTAACCGTCCAAGGAACGGCGATACATACGTAGCACCTGCCCGTGCAGCAAGCAATGCCTGATTCGGTGTGAAGATCAGTGTCACATTTGTCTTGATTCCCTCTGATGAGAGCACCTTCACAGCCTTCAAGCCTTCCACCGTCATCGGAATCTTCACGACCATATTCGGATGGATCTTGGCAATCTCCCGTCCTTCTGCGATCATTCCTTCCGCATCCGTAGTCATTGCCTTGACCTCGCCACTGATTGGACCATCCACAATACCGGTAATCTCCTGAATCACCTCTTTGAAATCCCGTCCGGACTTCGCAATCAGGGACGGATTCGTGGTAACACCACAGATCACACCCATATCATTCGCCATCCGAATCTCTTCCACATCCGCCGTATCCACAAAAAATCTCATATCGCATATCCTCCTGTTATTATGCATGATATATAATGTCTATCGAATCCGCGCTACACAGCACACTGGCCGGCAGGCGTCTCCGACTTACCTCAGAATATAGTATAAATCAAATTATCGAACAGAAATAGCTTAGAAATTCCAATTCTTTTACCCGAATTATTTGAAGAATGATGA
>CACZRT010000174.1 GCA_902783585.1 uncultured Lachnospiraceae bacterium
ATCATCAAGACACAGGTAGAGACCTATAAGCAGTGGCGTCAGGTCTTCCAGTTCGGAACCTTCTACCGCGGCAGAGGATTTCAGGATGCAAAGAGTGTCAGCCTGAGCACCAATTTCTCCGGAAATGAAGTGGAATGGACAGTCGTATCCGAGGATCAGACCAAAGCCGTTACCATGCATTATCAGTTATTGGTACATCCGAATACTCAATATACCTGTATTCATCCGAAGGGCTTAAGCGAAACTGCCAAATATCATTTCTACAACCGGGAACTGCAATTCTCTGTGAAGGACTTTGGCTCACTGGTCAACTATGTATCTCCGGTGCATATTAAGCCGGAAGGGGTTCTGCAGGATATGCTGGATAAGGTAATGAAGATGAAGGAAGCCTGCGAAGATTTCCATATGTACGGCGATGTGATCATGTATGGCGGCGTTCGTCTCCGTCCGGCATTCTCCAGCTCCGGATATAACGATCAGGTAAGATACTATCCGGACTTTGCGAGCAGGATGTATTTCATGGAGGAAGAATCATAACGTGTGAATGTCTTCTCTGACCATAGAGAAGGCAGTACAACCAAGCATGAACACTGCCGGGGATCTTAGAGAAGCAAGAACAATGTATGAAAACGCTGCGTAATACAGAGGAAGATAAATCAGCGTTTTGTTATAGAAGAATAGGGGGATCATGTATATGAAATTAGTGGATCTGAAATGCCCAAACTGCGGAGAGATTCTTATAAAAAAAGAAGACACCTATTACTGCGAAGCATGCGGCTCAACTTATGCTCTAGACTATGACGAATCCGATGTAGAGTACGCGCGGCTTCGAAGTGAAGCGGAACGTGAGGAATGGCAAGCGGCACATCTGCGAGAGGTACAAAGGCAGTGGAACGAAACATTACGGAACCGAAGAGCATCCTCAAGAAAGAAAGCATTGATCTTTGTCGTTATCATAACGATCTTCGCAGCGATCAATATCTTAAGCGCTATGCTCTATCTGACCCTGTCCGGACGCATTAACGGATTCAGCAGTTTGGCTTCATCTTCTACGACAGAGATGCCTACTACCACAAGCGAAGAAGATAAATATCAGGTATCCGCAGAGGATCTGACCGGAGCAATGAGCGATTTCATAGACGCCGGCAGGATCGTACAAATGAATATCAAGGAATGTGCATATTGGGATATGGTCGGTTCGGTCAAATACTATTCCAAGACCGACGCGGTATTTCAGGAAGCATATCTGATCACAGACATTCCGAATGTAAAACCAAAGCAATCCAACCGCCTTGTCCTGATCTATAAGGTCACATGGAATAATGAAGAGCTGGGGGATCAGGAGTGCTATGATGCGGTCTACTTTGAAGGCCTGCAGGTGAATCCGAATGGCGGCGTGATCAGCGATTACAGCGGTAATACGATCATGAGAAGCGACGCCGCCTGGGGATGGGCGATGGCATACAGTTATGAGGATCATGACCAATGCTACCGGGAAAATGTAACCGCACTTGGCGGAGTCGTAACGGAAATATCGGAATAAACCATAGAACAAATCACAAAACAAATAAGACAAAACAAAAAGAAGAGAACAAAAGACTATTCAATAAACAAAAGAAGTTAAAAGACAGAATTAATAAAGATAGCAGGAAGGAGAACATCAATGGCAACAAGAATTTATTTGAACGAAGAATGGCAATTTACACCGGAATTCACAGATGATCTCTGTGGTACCGAGGTGCAGGGAGAGCTTACACAGATCCGAATTCCACACACAGTGAAAGAGACACCATTTCACTACTTTGATGAAAGCATATACCAGATGGTAAGCGGCTACCGCAGAGTTCTGCATGCCGAGAAGGAATGGGAGGGCAAGCGCGTACTTCTGACCTTTGACGGTGTCGGACACGGCGCTTATGTATATTTGAACGGAGAGCTTGTGGCAGAACACCATAACGGCTATACCGCATTTACCGCAGAGCTCACAAGTCTGTTAAAATACGGTGAGGATAACATCTTAGCGGTTAAGGTCGACAGCATGGAAGACCAGAACATACCGCCATTTGGCTATGCCATTGATTATATGACCTATGGCGGCATCTACCGCGACGTCTACTTGGATATCAAGGAATCCACCTATATATCCGATATCTTTGTCCGTCCGGAGGTCGCTCCGGATAACCATCTGGCTCTTCCGGGCATCGCCAAT
>CACZRT010000175.1 GCA_902783585.1 uncultured Lachnospiraceae bacterium
CATCCTTGAACACCCGAAACTCCGGGAATTCATAGGTATACTCTAAGATATGCTTTCCAAGCAGTGCCACTAGGTTCAAAAATGGATTGGTGTGATGTGCATAGAAATACTTCTTCTCCAGTACCGCCCCGAATTTGAGCTTGGTCTTTTCCGATGTCTGTCCGAAATCAATCGTCTTACAATGATGTTCGATCGCATAATCTACAATCTGTAGCAGCATGTAGTAATACAGGTCAGCGTTACAATCTCCAACATACTCCATTCCGCAGAACATGAAAATAAGCTCCGATCCGTTTACCTTAAGCAACACGAATCCAACCGGTTTTCCGCCCCGAAGAAATATCAATTTCTCCCCATCTACGCGGTCAAAGAATTCCTGCTGTAAACACTCCAGCTTGTACTCTGATTTTTCATAGGTCTGAAGATATAATGGGTAAATATCTAAACAGCCAGCCTGCATCTGACAAGTGATATCCTCATCAACCTGCCGAATCTGTTCATCAATAATAGTGTTGCACTGCGGAATTCTTCGAATTGTGATATCACTGCACCGCTTGATCGCCAGATTGATCCGTCGTCGGTATGGACTTCGCATGGATTGTAGGTACCGGTCAAGAGAAGTATGCTCCGGGCGCAGTGTCAGCCTGCAGGTCGGCAGTGTCTCTCCAAATGCCATCCCTCGCGCCTCCACCTTCCGGTCCACATTCAGTACCAGCTTACAGCCCTTGATCGTCTTGATATAAGCAAGCATCCAAGGAAGATCATTGGTCACATAACCGGGAACACTCAACGAACAGGGAAAGCCGATTGTCTGGACATTCATAAACCACTGTGCTTTACCGTAGGTCAGCAGATCCATGCGATTTAAGTAAATCGTGAAGAACGCATACCGCCCCTGCACAGCTTTCTGTTGATTCCTCCGCCACATATTCTGATGCTGATTCTGACCGATACTTGTCTCTTCATCTGTCTCTGTATCAATCTCTTCAATAAAATAATAGCTTATATCCAGCGGATTCGCAGTTTGCAATAATCGGAGAAGATCTCGATGATAGGGATAAGAAAACGACCTCTCAGGATAATCATGCATCAATAGTTCACTTTCCCACATGATATCAAAAATCTCATCCACATCTTTGCTAATATGTACCTTTATATTATCCCTTAATCTCTTGCTCATACTTCATATAACACCCATGTCACCATCAAGCAGCCTGTCGATTGGTAAATACTCATCTTATATGCATTCACTATAATTTTTTCCTATCCAAAGAAAATACCTGAAGCACCATAAAACAAATTATAAACTCAAAACCGATACTCTGTAAACCAATATATTTATATTTGCGCTCATAGTAACAATTTAACACTCAACAGCATTACATAATAAGATACAAAGAAATAAATGTAAAATTCATTAAAAAACTCTTGAATTATTAGTTGATTTCAAATATATTATATATAAACAGTGAGGCCTACTGGGTGAGCACCTCATCAAAGTGGCAGTTATAAGAGCGGTGAAACCTACCGTGAGGGATTCGTTCCAGCTAAAGTGGATATCAAGGGACTGTTCTTCGGAGCAGTCCTTTTCATCGGAGGTAAAATGAAGCAGCAACGTCTTAACCTATATACTGTAAACCTAAAGTACATACGTAATCTACACAGCCAAGACGACCATGTATTTTCCATTTCCCCACAAACCGGAAAATCCAATCGTCCGTTTGTAGGAATTGTTATTATCTGTGATAACAAACAGTATTGTGTTCCTCTTAGTTCCCCAAAGCCAAAACATCAAACAATGAAAAATGATGTTGATTTTCATAAGATTCTTGATACAAATGGGAAACTGATCGGTGTACTTGATTTTAATAATATGATTCCTGTTCGTCCGGATGTTATTGATGAAATAAAAATCAACATAAGCCATCATGATAGTCCATCGGTCAAGCACTACAAGAACCTAGTAATCGAGCAGCTAACATTCTGCAGAAAGAATCAAGACATCATTATCGCTAAAGCAAATAAACTATATCGAATTGTAAGTAAGAAAAATGTAAGTGGACATTTGAAACAACGATGCCTAAAATGGCATAAATTAGAAAAAGTACTA
This sequence comes from uncultured Lachnospiraceae bacterium, assembly GCA_902783585.1. Lineage (GTDB taxonomy): Bacteria > Bacillota > Clostridia > Lachnospirales > Lachnospiraceae > CAG-632. The sequence continues at coordinate 2,111 of CACZRT010000175.1, forward strand.
GAGAACTTTCATCCATAAAAACGTAGCTTTCCTCAAATTCAATCCAAATCCCGGTTATATAATCTCCATATAGTAACAACCAACACTCACATATTGCAATCATCAACCTTCAATAGTCTTCTCATACACTACATAGTCTTTATATCCTTCATCGCAGATCTCTTTACAGAAGCTGTTGGAATCTACATTCTCATCTAGGATCCAAGAGGTCTCCACACGTTCACATCCATAATTCCCAAGTGTTTCATACACCTTGTTAATGAGCGCCACCGGAAGTCCGGATCCCCGATATTCCGGCAGGACGCCGTACTCCATGACCTTGGCTGTACGGATCTTCTTATTCCGAAACAGATTCTTGAAATAATGCTTGGTGCCGAAGCTCTCCCCCGGCTTCGCCAGCTCATTATAATCCGGATACCACATGATGAATCCGACCGGCTGTCCTTCCCGAAAGGCATAGATGATCGAATCTTCTTTCATAAATAAGAACAGCTCCTTCAACATCTCGGCGTCATCAATATAATCTCTGTGATAGTAATAGCGGTGCTCCATAAAGCATGCGTTGTTCAGATCGGTATAGATCTTGGAATCCTTGTCAAACTGCTTCCGGTCAAAGCTCCGGAACTCATAATTACGGTTCATCTTATCAATGATCGCATGATACCGCTTCATTTGATCATGGAGGGAATGTGTAATATAGGAATTCAACTTGATCTCCGAGCAATGCATAGTGCGGAAGTACTGATTATAATATTCCGGATTGCCCAGTGAGGAAAAGGAATTCACTTCTCCGTAATGCGAATCGAGAAAACCAAGCCCGTAATTCACATGCCCGAACAGCCCGATCACCAGCTTCCTGCACTGCTTCTTCCGGCCGTATTCTATCGCCTGTTCCACAAGCAGGTTCACCGCTTCCTGCTGTCCGGAAAGCGCCTCAAAAAAACACAGTTGAACATACTCCGGCAGCTCCTTGGCATAGGCGATCACACCCTCGCAGACAATATTCCCCGGCTCGACCTGCACATCATTTTTCAGCTGCTGATCATGATTCTTTTCCGTATCGAACGATCCTGCCTCGATATACACCGGCACGATCTCCATATTCTGTACAAAATGAAGCTTGCCCGCAAAGATCTCCGTCAGCATGAAATAGTTATTATCTACATACTTCTCGCCGTTTTTATACAACTCCTTACGGAACTGAAGGAATCTTTTCTGTTGTTGTTTGGTTTCTACAATCGTAACTTTCATATTCTTCCTACTTAAATTATATTACCAGCAATCCACTTATCACATAGTTTTTCTACGCCCTTAAAATCCAAGCAATACTTAACTACTTTGTCCAGGCTTCCATTCTCTTTTTTACTATATAATATCTTCGCATTCTTTATTATCTTTTTTTCATGTTTTCTGATATACTCAAGTTCACTCCAAACCAAATTTCTGTAATCTATATCCTCCTCACGATTAACATCATACTCTATTAATTCAGTTTCCGGGACCGGTATCATAGTACCAATTTGGAGCGTTCCTTTTAATTCTTCTTTATCCCCGTTTTTCTCCGTAATTCTAATAACAATGAGAGAATTCTTTCTGATCTTCTTTTCACCTTCAACCATAATATAATCATGTTTTATCTTTGGCGATGACAAAGGAATATAATATTTATAACCTGACAATTCAATTACAGCACCCAAATACTTGCGTGTATGAACTCTTGAATCTTCTTTTAGAGTATATTCTTGGATAACTATTCCTTAAATAATTGATATATTTATCTGAAACACTATATAATCGCATAAACAAATTCCTCTTATGTGCAAATAAGAGGAGCGTACCTTGTACACTCCTCTCATGTCTAGTTGTTAAAC
>CACZRT010000176.1 GCA_902783585.1 uncultured Lachnospiraceae bacterium
CTGCTTTACCGATACCCTCCCCATGCTTAGCCGTATCGACCACCTGCTTGCAGATACCGATGGTTTGTCAACCGAGCTTCTGCGCCGTCGGCTGGGACTGATCAACATCTATGGTGCCTACATCAAGTGTCGGAGCAATCTCGTCATTCTGAATGATCAGCATACGGAGCATGCCGGAGGAGAGCTGGTGCTCTGCCTTCAGGAAAGCATCCGGAACCTCCGTCTGTATGGAATCCAGACCTCCTTCTCCTTAAAGGAGCTGCATCATATGAATATTGAAGAGACCATTCTGATCTATGATCTTTTTCAAATGCTATTGGATACCTATTTGGAATCTATCTGGTATCTCTATATTCTTCTGACAGAGAACCGTAATGCAAGGATCTGTACCTTCCAGCTGCGCTTAGACCGGGAACTGCCGGAAACCGATCTGATTTCTATCGAACAATGGAAGAGATTTACGCTCTCCGCTCTTCACGGCCAGCTCCGTACAGAAGCTGATGAGGAAGGAATCACGGTATCCATTCAATTCGAAGTTAGTGATAATGAAACGGAAGGAGGTGCAGCTTATGACCACCTTTCTTAATTCTCCTCTGATTCTTCAGAGTATGGCATGTACATTCGGACTTCTTGCCTTCGCCTGCCTTCTGGTCATCCAGAGCATCCTGCTGTATTTCCGCAGACGAAGCTATATCATTGTGAATGCATTTGTGGTGCTGCTGCATATTTTCTACCTGTCGGCGATCATTGCCCTGTGGATCCAACGCCTGTTCATGACCCAGATCAACGCCTCCTCCATTCAGGTGGCGATTAATAATCTGTCCGATGGCCTATGTATCTATGGTATTGATGGGCGGCCGCTTCTCATGAACCGGATCATCGGTGAGTTGTCCTTCCGGCTGACAGGAAGCACATTTGTGAATGCTGCTCACCTGTATCAGATCCTATCTACACCGCAGGAACAGGAACCATTCCGGCGGATTACATTCGGCGACGGTATTACATTGATCCTTCCGGATGAAGAGATCTGGCAGTTCACACACCAGACAGTCAAGAAAGGAAACACTGTATATTACCGCCTGATCGCCCGTAATTTAAATTGCAGAATTGAAATTACCGATCAAAATGGATATAATGAAGCCAGACTTTTAGAGGACGCTTCGGAGGCGGTCTATACAGCCATCCGGGAAGCTCTGTATAATGCTGTCCGCCACGCAGATGCAACCTGTCTGTATATCACAGTCAACCGATTCGATACCCGCCCGACCAAATATGTAATCACAGACAACGGCACCACACAGTCCGGAGAGATTCAGGAGGGCGGCGGACTTACTTCGATCCGAAGAGAATTAGAGCGGATCGGAGGAAACCTGACGATATCCAACCATCAAGGTGTTTGCTTAGAGATTATAGACGGAAGATCATAGATAGTTAACTGTGGATAGATAAGTTGAATTATTAAACACAGCCAATGATAATATACCAGTCGCGAGCGTGTACATTAAAAAACCGCCCGAAGGCGGTTTTTTATATTCTATTCCGGATCATTCAAAGAACTGCTCCAGGTACTGCTGGTATAGGTCTCTGATCCGTCGTCATTAATCTTGAAGGTAACGCCTTCTGTCAGAACTTTCCTGAGCTTCCGCCATGGACAGCACCCGATGACGAAATATGCGTCGTGCTTGCGCCTCCACCTCCCGAGCTAACCTGCGGAGCCATCCGGAACGTACTGTGATTAAATACTTCATTTGATTCTGTCAGTGCAACATTGCCTACCAGATACGAGCTTGCCTTCACAGTCTTATGAACAGTCTTCGTCTGGGACTTCAAGGAAGAAGCACGTATCCAGGAGATCAGGAAACCGCCGCCGAGTGCCAGGAACAGACTTCTTAAGAAATGGAATGGCTTCTTCGGAAGATTACCGGTTCCGTACGGCTGTCCATTTTCCGCCTGTGTCAGAAAATCATCTGCAAGCTCGGCATAGATCTCAAGTGCCTGCGCATAGTCCCCATCACTCAAATACGGACGGATCTGGCTGACCATGTATTCCTGCCCGGCATCGGTAAATGCCGTGATTCCGTATCCCTTGGTTGAGATCGCCCAATCGTTATCCTCAAAGTTGATCATGAACAGAATTCCATCCGGACGATATCCACCATAATCATAAGTGTCATCCGCAAGCTGCTGCGGCGTCTTGCCATACAGGCTGTTATCAAGATAGGCGACCACATCCACACCATGCGAATTGCTGACCGAAGATAATATGCTGGCCAGATGATTATAATCACTGTCACTTAAGTATCCCTGATCATCGATTACATAAGAACCGCTGCCGGCTCCATAGCTTGTATAACTAACAAGATCTGTTACGAACAGACTTACAAATAATACCGCGCAGAAGATTACGGGAATAAGTCTGTATGCTTTACGTGTACGTTGTTTCATGACTGATTCCCCCTTTCTAACGGAATATTAACCATGCTAAGAATAATACTACAAAAATCACGGCGGCAATGATACCGGCAAACATAAATAACTGCCGTTTGTAAGCGCCCTTATCGTACGGCAGATCGCCGACGAATTTACCGGTCTGACCGTTCATGGCGAAGCGGTACTGCTTGCCCTGCCATTTGGTATTCAGAATCCATACCGGATACAGGGCGTAGCTGACATTCCCCTGGAGCAGATTCACATTCGTCGCTACCGCCTGCACGGAGTGGAAGCCCTGCACGGTTCCTGCCATCGTCTCGGATACACTGTTCTTTAACATCTCGTCAACACGAAGGAAGCTTTCCTCCCTGCTGACATCATATTTATCTGCCATATATCCGGCCAGATACGCCGGAGTAAATGCTACTGCTTCGTTGTTGTTAAATGGAGCAATGGAATCCATCAGTTCATCCTCCATCTTGCTGGACGCATCCACCGGAATACCACGGAAGGAGAGATTACCACCGCGGAAGACGTCGAAGTGTCCCTCCTCGATCTGATTACCGGATGCCTGCTCTCTGGTCGCATCGTACTGAACCTGTGCATAGACATCGGCATCGAAGACCCAGAACGGTACATAGACACCCTTGATCTCCTCAATATGCTTCTGATCCTTGAAGACCCTCGGGACTAATTTCTTACCGGATACAAAGTTATTCAGCTTCGCCTTCGCAGCCTTCTTGTCCAGCTTGAACGGAATAATATAATCCGGTTTTAAGCTTCCGGAGAATTGGGAATTCCGAATGATTGGACTGTCACAATACGGACAGCTGGTGGCAGCCGTGTTCTCATCGCCTACGATCTCACCGCCACAGGACTCGCATACATAAGAATACAGCCCTTCCTCATTCACATTCCATTGATCCTGTTGCATGCTCCAGTTATTGCTGCCCTGTGTCGAAGACTGTCCGCCGGCCATTCCTGCCGCTGCAGACTGCTCTTGCTGCTGCATAGCATCATATTCTGCAGCATCATGAACCGCGCCGCAATATGGACAGATCAGCTTCTGCGAAGCACTGTCGAATTCCATAGCACCGCCGCAGCTGGAACATTTATACTCAAATGCATTTGCCATATCGATATCCTTTCTGATCCGCCCATCCTCCGACAGGCGGATCTATAAAATCCTATGGACGCGGATTACCGCTCCCCACAGACATCACAGAATTTCTTCTCAAATAATCCCATGTTTATCTTCCTCCTCTATTATATCTAATGCCGACTCTGTATTACCGGTAATTACTTAATATCATTATCATCGAATACATCCCCGCATTCCGGACAGAACTTCGGCGGATGTGCCGGATCCTCCGGCTCCCAACCGCATTTATCGCACTTATATAGTGGTGCACCGGCTGGTTTCGGACTTCCACAGTTCGAGCAGAACTTACCCTTATTCACAGCACCGCAACTGCAAGTCCAGCCTGCCGGAGCTTCCGGCTTCGGGCTTCCGCACTCCGGACAGAACTTGCCGGTTGCCGGCTTGCCACAGTTCGGACAAGTCCATGCGCCTGCTCCCGGTGCCTGTACCTGTGGAGCACCTGCGCCTGCACCAGGCTGTGGTGCCATCGTAGCCTGTGTCTGCTGCATCTGTTGCTGCTGCTGCCCCATAGCATAGAAGTTCTGGGCACTCATGCCGCCTGCCTGCTGTGCCATATTGAGTCCCATGAAGCCCATCATTGCGCCGTTCGTATTGCTGGCAGCGGCCTTCATAGCATCTGCCTGTGCACCGACTAAGGTTGCACCTGCCATGGTAGGGTCCTTTAACATACCGGTACGCTGTGCCTGCTTGATCAGCTCCTCGTCTTCCTTCGGCAGTGTAATCGGATTCAATGCAATGGACTTCACCTTCAGTCCGCGAAGCTCTCCCCATTTCTTAGAAAGTACTTCATTGATCGCGTCCTCTAATTCCGTTGTATGGGTCTGGATCTGGTTCGGACGGAGCTCTAATTCGGACAATCTGCCGAGCGCCGGTGCCAACGCACTGATGAACTCGGTCTTCAATTGTCCCTCTAACTCACTTCTTAAGTATTCAGATTCTACATTACCACAGACATTGGTATAGAACAGCATCGGGTCAGCGATCACAAAGGAATACACACCCGAGCAGCGAACAGAAACGTCAATATCCAAATTAATCTTGGAATCAAC
>CACZRT010000177.1 GCA_902783585.1 uncultured Lachnospiraceae bacterium
CATTGACGCAGGATCAGCTGCTGAATCTATATGATCAATATGCAGATCATGTATACCGACTGGCTCTCAGCTACTTAAGATCTCCGGCAGATGCGGAAGATATTGTTCAGACCGTATTTATAAAGCTGTTAGAACGTAAGGTGTCCTTACCCGAGGATAAGGAAAAGACGTATCTCCTGACAATAACAGCCAATGCCTGCAAAGATCTGTTGCGGTCATCTTACAGAAAACGCAGGGCAGATTATGAGGAGGCAGAACAGATTTCCGTTACGGATACCTTCACATCCGAAGAAGGCGAATTATTCCGGGCAATGTATAACATATCGGAGAAATACAGGATCGCCATCCATCTTCACTACTACGAAGGTTATACCTATCAGGAAATCTCCAAGATGCTGCATATTAGCCCCTCCGCAGTATCCATGCGGATTCATCGCGGCTGCGAGGAGCTAAGACAATTATTGGATAAAGACCTATAATAGTATCATAAGACTCCCAACACAACAGGTATACAAGCAAATCCCATGTTTGTACATCCATATCTAAGAAAGAGAGGCATTATATGAAAGAATTATACCAAAACACATACAATAAAGTAATCATGGATAAGACCAGAAAACAAGAGATCCGGGATCATCTGCAGCAAACCTCCGTGAAGAAATCACGGCGTATTCCGACATGGGCGAAGGTATCAGCCGCAGCCGCCGTCATTCTTGGGATTACATTATGTATTCCAACTTCAAGATCAGCGGTCTTTGCTGCCGCAAACCAGCTTGCAAGGATCTTTCATCTCGAGAATGGAATTACCATCAGCTATAAAGAAAAAAAAGATGGTACAGAAGAAAGTACAGAATATGCTGTACAGGAGTCCGGCACCATAGCCGCAGATGATGCCCCTAATAAAAGCTATTTTGAAATCGTCGATGACCGGATCTATTTTGTTTTGAGCGACATCCGGGAGGATATTACCGACCAGTGCAGCAATACCAATTATTACCGCTATGAAATAAAGCATGATGACGGCTCCAGATCAGTAATATTGATAGGCGGAACAGTGAATAACTGCGGATGGGCAGAACTGATCTTTGATTCCAATGGAAATTATGTATTCAACTTAATGAATGTACCGGAAAATGATTTAGAAACATTGGATCATCATGTCGAATGGCTGGAACGCGGTATGCATGCAGAGGGAGTTCCAAGCGGTAATCCGGAATACGATCAGGAATAACGATCATACATTCAAGTTCCCATATCTTTGATCATGTCCGGATTTCCGGATATCTATCAATAGATATGGGAACTTTTCCTTTTCCGGCACACCGAAATATAGTATAATCAGATCATCAACAGCAGATTGGGAGGAACCCTTTATGTACTATTTGATCCAAGAGACCTTAACCGAGGTTGCAAAAGATACCATTAAGAATAACCAATCCCAGTATGTTGCCCTGCTGACCTCGGAGGAATGGGCTGCCGAGAAGGACAGCTTTGATATGGGAATTGATATCGAGCTTGATCTTCAGGGAATCAGCACAACAAAAGCAGAGGTGAATTATGATTCTCTGACCGGAAGTTTCTGTATTCCGGATCGCAAGAATATATCCGGTTCCGAGAAGACCTTCTCCTTTGCTCTCGACGAAAAGGGCATTGTATTCATTGATGACAGCGGTACTGCCCTCTCTCTTCTGCAGCAGATCCAGCGGACGAAGAAATGGCGTCTTCCGAGTCTGGAACGCTTTCTATATGATTTTGTCGAACAGATCATCAAACAGGATCGGAACCTATTGGAACAGTACGATCATGAACTGGACTCCATTGAGACAGCCATTGAAAATGAGACAGATGGTATTACGCTTGCCCGTGTGAACGATATCCGCGGCGAGATCCGGGATCTGCGGATTCACTATGAACAGTTGCTGGATTTCGGTCAGGAATTAGAAGAAAACGAGAATAATTTCTTCCTGCATGATAATCTTCGTTATTTTCGTCTGTTTATCAGCCGGATCGAACGATTACGGGATGAAAGCATTGCCGTCAGTGACCATACCATTCAGATTC
>CACZRT010000178.1 GCA_902783585.1 uncultured Lachnospiraceae bacterium
GCACCGGATTCTGTCAATGAAGTGCTTTCGCGTCTTCAGATTGACAGATCCCGTGCAGTGTATGTTGGCGATTCCGATGTAGATCTTGAAACTGCCAGGAATGCCGGTCTGCCATGTATCTCTGTGGAGTGGGGCTTTCGAAGCCATGAATTCTTAATCGAACACGGCGCCTTAACCCTTGTTACCAAACCACAGCAGATCCTGGATTTAATTTAATCCCTATTTGTAAAGCGTGGATACCATATCTCCGATATCGTCCGCCAATGTATGTAATTCTTCGATCGTGGAATCGATCTCTCCCATTTCATCATTCTCAGAAGTGATATTGGCACTGATTTGTGAGGTCTTGCTAAGCATATCCTTAACCGCATCATTCATACCATTTAAGAGCTGGGCAATATGATTCGTCGTCTCCTTCGTTGACTGAGACAGATTCTGAACCTCACTTGCAACCACAGCGAAGCCTTTACCGGCCTCTCCTGCTCGTGCCGCCTCAATGCTGGCATTTAAGGACAGGAGATTCGTCTGATTTGCAATTCCTTGAATACTATCAATAATAGCCATAGATGCATCTACAGATTCTTCAATCGACTGAGCAGCCTGTGTAACATCTGCCTGTCTCATGGCCACCTCATTCATCTGACGGGTTGCAATATCGACCGTATCAGCGATTTCCGTAATTCCCTTCCGAAGAGATTCAATCTTCGGTGCCATCTCCTGTTCAAACCGTAGCTGATTCTTCTTCTGTTCGGTCACATCCAAGATCGTTCCGGCTGCCATCAACGGAGTCCGCCGATCCCTTGACCATACTACCGTACTGGATGCACGTACCCAGATGTACTCTCCGCTCTTATGCATCATCCGGTATTCCATATCGAAGACGACCTTGCCGGATGGATCGGACAGCTGACGTCCCATGGCGTCCGATGCTTTGGCTACATCATCCGGATGGATCTTCGTGATCCAGGATTGCATAATATCCGGAAAATCATGACTATTGCTGTATCCCAATATCTTCTTGAACTGATCGGAGAATACCATCGGAGACTGCGGATCATCAATTGCGTACTTAGTCAGATCCATGCTCCAGCTTCCCTCTAGCATCATCAGATCTACAGCGTTCTGTCTTCTGGCACCTACCTCAAGTCGATCTGCATTCTTTTTGGCAGCGTCAATATCGGTAAATGTTCCGACAAAGACAATCGGTGTGCCATCCGGCTTCCGGATACATTCACCGGCCGCATGAAACCATTTATAATCTTGATTCTTCGTAAGCAGACGATAATCAATATCATACTTGGTATGATTCGTTTTATCTGCAGCAGCTGCACCATAAGCGGCAAAGACCGCCTCCACTTCATCCGGATGAATGATCTTACCGAGCGCCGTAATATCGTCCGGAAGCTCTGCCTTCGAATAACCTAACATTCTGCGGAACTCATCCGAATAGACAGCATAATCCTGTTCCCCCGTCTCGGTATAATAAGCTGCCCAGATTCCCAGATGGGTAGATACATTCACTGTTTCCAGCATCCGCCGGTTTAATTCCGCTTTTTCCTGCTCCTCTTCAAGCTGTGCCTGAAGCTCGGCAAGCTGCATCTCCAATTGCTCCACTCTTTGATTCGCTGCTCTTTTCCCTAACATAATAGCATAACCTCCTCATACCGTATTCCCCCAACACCTAATAATCCTGCTATGATATTCTTTCATGCAATTCATATATCACAGTGGAAGAATCCCTTTATTACAGATATGTATATTATACATAATATATAGATAAATGTAAATATTCTTATATTATCAAAATGTGCTGGCAATATATTCTGAAATTATTGTGTTGGCAGATATCAATACGAAACTCTATAGATTTATACAAATACGCATAATTATACACCATACATTATTTATATCACGAAACAAAAATAACTCGGGACGAGGCCTGAGTATCTTTAAGATAAGCATTCTGTCGATCACTATATGATCGTAACAATGGCTTTCGTGAAATACTCCAACCCGTCCCGAGTCACTTAAATATAATAATTATAATATTAATAATAATCAGCCTGGATTACAGCTGAGCAGCTACCTCAGCAGCGAAGTCCTCGTTCTTCTTCTCCTGACCTTCACCAGTCTCATAACGAATGAAGCTCTTAACAGAGAAGTTCGCACCGTTAGCCTTCGCAACCTCTTCGATATACTTACCTACCGTCTGCTTGCCATCCTCAGCCTTAACGTAGATCTGATCTAATAAGCAGATTTCCTTTAATTCCTTCTTGATACGTCCAAGGATCATACCCTCGATCACCTTCTCCGGCTTCTGGGATTCCTTCGGATCGTTCATGATCTGAGCCTTTAAGATCTCTTTCTCGTTATTGATATAGTCATCGCTGACTTCCTTATCGCTGACATACTTCGGATTCATGGCCGCAACCTGCATTGCAATATTGGTCATTGCTTCCTTGATTGCATCATTTACTACATCCGTAGCTGCCTCTACAACAACTGCGATTCTGCCTTCACCGTGGGTATAAGATACAACAATACCGTCTGCTGCAGTTACCTTAACGAATCTGTGGATCTTTAAGTTCTCGCCAATGACAGCGATCTGGCTCTTTAATTCCTCTTCGACTGTCTTGGAAGCATCGCCGATCCATGGCTCTGCAAGAAATGCCTCCTTATCGGTATTGCTGGTAGCAAGTGCCTGCTTTGCTACTAATTCTACATAATTCTGAAACTTCTCATTCTTGGCAACAAAGTCTGTCTCAGAATTCACCTCAACAACTGCTGCGGTCTTATCGTCATCACTTACCAAAACCTTGCAAAGTCCCTCTGCAGCGATACGGCTTGCCTTCTTCTCTGCCTTAGCCATACCCTTTTCTCTTAAATATTTCACAGCCTCTTCCATATTGCCATCGCACTCGGTCAAAGCCTTCTTACAATCCATCATACCTGCGCCGGTCTGTTCTCTCAGATCCTTTACCATTGCTGCTGTAATAGCCATTTTCATTACCTCCATATCTATTCACATGATTCTTAAGAAAAGCCTTAGTCTATCCGGCTAAGGCTTCTATCTACTTAACATTGGAATATACTTTTGTAATTATTCCTCGGTTGCTTCCTCTGCCTCATCTGCACCTTCATTAGCTTCAGCGGACTCAGCATCCATGCCCTGATTTGCTTCGATAACAGCATCTGCCATCTTAGATACAAGCAATTTAACTGCACGAATGGCATCATCATTACCAGGAATAACATAATCCAATTCCTCCGGATCACAGTTCGTATCAACGATACCTGCCAGTGTAATTCCAAGAGAATGTGCTTCCTGAATACAGATATGCTCCTTACGTGGATCAACAACAAAGATCATATCCGGAAGCTTCTTCATATTCTTAATACCGCCAAGGTTCTTCTCTAACTTCTCCATCTCTTTCTTGATCTTAATAACTTCCTTCTTAGGAAGAACATCGAAGGTTCCGTCAGCTTCCATAGCTTCATATTTCTTTAAGGTCTCGATCCGTGTCTGAATGGTCTTGAAGTTGGTAAGCATACCACCTAACCATCTCTCATTGACATAGTACATTCCGCAGCGCTCTGCCTCTGTCTTGATCGCATCCTGAGCCTGCTTCTTAGTACCAACAAAAAGAATTGTTCCGCCATCTGCTACACAATCCTTAACAGCATTGTAGGTCTCATCTACCTTGCCTACAGACTTCTGTAAGTCAATGATATAGATACCATTACGCTCCTGATAAATGTATGGAGCCATCTTAGGGTTCCATCTTCTGGTCTGGTGTCCGAAATGAACACCTGCTTCTAACAACTGCTTCATTGAAATTACGCTCATGTTCCTTACCTCCATGGTTTGATTCTTCCTGAAACTTCTATACTCTGTCTACCTTGAGCATTGGCACCATACAGAGAATCCATTTCAGTGTATATTTTCACACAAATGCTATTCTAACACATCTGTTATAGTGAAATCAAGGGTTATTTTCAATAATCTCCTGATTCATTTTCATTCTATCGCACGACCACACGGTTCTTGCCGGCATGCTTCGCATCGTACAGAGCATCATCCACCCGGATCCGGACAATATCACAATCCTCACCAAGAGCAGCCTCTGTAACACCCAGACTGATCGTCTGACTTGGTGCCGTAGGATACGTGTTCTTAGCAAATTGCTGCCTAAGCTCCTCTGCGATCTCCTTTGCATGCTCCTGATCACAATTCGGAAGTAAAAACATGAATTCCTCGCCGCCCCATCGTCCGGCCGACGCATTGGTAGCCAGATCCTTGATGGTCTCTTTGATAACCTTGGCAAGCGTGATCAGCACCGTATCGCCTTCGGTATGACCATAGGTATCATTAACCTTCTTAAAATCATCAATATCCATCATGATTAATGAGATATTCGCCGGGATCCTGCCATTCGCCCCTTTGGATCTGATCTGATCCATCGCCTCATTCATCCGGCGCTGAATCTCCATACGGTTATACAGCTTGGTCATTCCATCTAAGATTGCAAGCTGTTCCATCTGATGATAAGCGTCATACAGCTCTTCCGTAGACACATCGATAAATGTCGCTAGACGGCTGATCATCGACATCTTACCGTCAAAGATATCCTCCGTATTTCAAAGGATTCCGTATAATGATCCTCCAATTCTCCTTCCCGCATCGCACAGACAACCAATGTGACATTATGCAGATTCATGATATCACCGGTCCGAAGGAATTCACCTGTAGTAAAGAATCCGGTTGTAGGCGCAATTGACTGGAATGGAAGCGTTTCTTTATCCAGATCAACATCTCCCCAAAAGGAGCGTCTGGCTGCACATGAAAACAGGACAAAGAACTGTGGTTGGAATTTCTGAATTTCCAGACCGGATTCCCGCACACTGTTTAAGATCGTCCAAGGATCGCCATAAGCAAGTCTGGCATTCACATTCTCTTCCACATCGGAACTCATGATCAAAGATCCATCCTCCAGACAGGCGATCGGGGCACGCAGGATATCCATCCCTCGGTGTTGGAAGAATAAAGGAAATTCCAACGTATTCGTAAAGAAGTTCTCATCATTCGGAATATTTAAATATCGGTTGAAGGTATTATAGGCCGGCTCAAAGTTAATCTCTGACAGGATACCGCCCTCCGCCTTGGTAATCTTAAGTACACGTCCAAGCGGCTTCCATCCGGTAATGTGCATGGTCTTGCAATGAAAATCATCACCACCAAGCAGGAGGAATACAACTCCATGTGTGGTATACTCACCCCCGCTGGAGAAAACCGCTCCCTCCTGATGCGCGTCATCATTTCCGAACGCTCCTCCACCATACACACAGATCTCCGGATCAACCGTTTCAATCTCGACACAGAAATCCGTGAAGGACACACTGTTGATTGCTACCAGAATCTCAACTGCTTTGACCCAAGGACGGCTTGCCAGCTTCTCCTTCAGGTCTTTCACGACCGCAGTCTGTCTCTCCTTTGGCATATCATACTGTAATACCTCTACCTCAGTAGACGCATATTCAAATGCCGTACAGCTTACGATAATATCTCCGGTAGCAAGATCTCCGTTATAGATATTACCATTCGTTGTACATCCGATATAGACCGCCTGAGGGATCATTGCCCGGATCGTATCTGTAATGATCGTAATCCTGTCATCCTTTGCAGTCTCAGCAAATATCCGAAATACACAGGAGGATACCATATTAGCCCGGCAGAACTTTGCAATTCTGCTTAAGTCCCGTTTTAATCCATCCATATTGACATATTCAAATTGCAGCTGTTTCATATTCCAATCCCCTTATAATAAAGACTTATATTCTAAATACTATTTTTCACAATACTCTTCTAACGATATATTATACAAAGTATTAATTACCGCCGGTCAGCATCTGGGCGATCACCTCATAATCGGCACCCTTCTGAATCGAATACTCACCGGTTGCAATCCTTGCAGAATACCCATTGGCTTCCAGATAATTATCAAAATCCAAAGCATCCTTGATCACACCGCGGTCCTCTAATACCTTTGCCACACTATAAGAATCCATGCCACTGACCACAGTAAATGTAACCTTTCCTGTTGCTCCGGATCGTTCCGTAGTCGCTTCTGTCGTCGCTTCCGTGGTTGCCTTCGTCGTCACTTCCGTGGTTGCCTTCGTCGTCGCTTCCGTGGTTGCCTTCGTGGTCGCTTCCGTCGTCGCCTCTGTGGTTGCCTTCGTCGTCGCCCCCTCCGGATCATCCGTCGCCGTATCCGTTGTCTGTCCGGAAGTATCCTCTGACTCGGAGCTTCCGGTAACAGAAGGTGTATCAAGTCCGCTTAACGCTGATTCAGTTGTCACCATACCTAATTCTTCTGCACGACGGATCACATCTTCATCTGACATCCTGCCACGTCCGGAGGCAAGATATGCCACAAACAACACGATCGAAGCAAACAGGATTCCGACTCCGATCCCTCGCAGATAATACTTTTGTTTCATAGCTGTTCACCAAATATATCTACATATACAGATCCACCACAAGCTTAACCTCTCCGACACCTAAGCCAAGCTGCCTTGCAATTTCAAGAATACTCATCCCGCTCCGTTTCATTTCAAGAATAATATCATTGGTATTCTCAGCCTCCATCATCGGATCCTCATGGGATTCTTCTTCAAATGGAGCCTCGGAATCAAATTCCAATTCGTCGATGGAAGCCAGATCCGACGGAGCCGCAACATAGCTTTCCATCGCCAGCTCATTTGCCTTACGAAGCTCTGACGCCTTGGATTCTGCATTGCTGACAAGATCCTTCAGTTCCTTTTCCTTGTCGTTCAGCATGCTGTATAGAAACATAACTTCCTTATGATTTTTTTCAATCTCATCACAAACAGTGACAGCATAATCCCCAAGTGCCAGCATTTTTTCATTGCTCATGGAAGCAAGCTCCTGATCGGCACTATTCAGGATATCTGTCACATCATTGGAAATCTTGTCACTGACCTTCTTTTGAAGAATCGCCACCTCATCTTCATTTAACTCATATTCTTCTGTGATATGATTTGTGACCGTTCCACCATCCTCCGGATTCTCCTCCGAAGCCGCGTCACGGCCAACAAATACATAGCTTATCACAATACATATAATTCCGATAAGCATAACAATTATGATCGATATATTCATTCCTTGTCACCCGTCATACCCTGAATCACCATTATTATATACGAATGCTTATATATCCGTTATGAAGCACTCACTTATACTTTAATATCAAAATTCACCCAGGTATCACCTTGCTGTTTCTTCTGTTCATCTGTTTTTTCAGAATCTTCCTGTCGTTTCTTTCTGCGCTTTGCATAGAAATCATCATAGGTGTTGCTGCCTTGTTCTCTCGCATCATAAGCAAACTCCATCATATCCGCGTTATCCTTCGGAATGACAGTCTCTGCATTCTGCTGAACCTCTTTTTCAAGCTCCGTTGTACCTTGCGCGCTTTGAATCGCAGCATGCTGATTTACATTATGCTGCTGCATTCCAACCTGATTTGCCTGAGGCAAGATCATCTGCATTTCAACCGGTCGAATCATAACAGCCACCATCCTTTCCCATCTTCCGTATCCTCTACGGAGCACTCGAATGTGTCTATAATGCCTCTGCCACAACCTCGCCGTCCCTGATCCGGAACTGACAATACTTCATTGCTGTTTTTACAACATACTGTGAGTTGGAGATCATAAGTCTGACTCCCGGATATGCGGTATCCCGCACCTTCAATCTTCCCAAAGTATTCGCTGCGATCTCCTGCTTTGCTCCCTCTATTCCCTTTTGCAATTCTTCCTGCCGTTCATCCAATCGCTTCTTCTCATCGCCGGCATGCTTCGCTGCCTCTAATTTATCCTTGGTCATCTGCTGACCGCTGGCAATTCTCTTCTTAAATAACAGCAGGACTTGTACCTGCGCTTCCAGCAGCTCCTTGTTGGCTTCAAATTCCTTCTGCATAGCATGCAGATTCTCCATAATGGAAGCGTCAACACCCAAATTGACATTCGTAGTGCTTTCCATCTCATTGCCAATGGTTTTCACATCCACTAATTCCTTGGCACTTAAGGTTCCGCCAACCACATAGGATTTTCTTCCCTCACACAGGATCGTACTGCCAGCCTCAACCGTACTATGCAGAATCGAACCGGAACGAACATTCCCGCCTGCCTTCACCTTAGCACTCTCAATGAACTTTGTGACGATATCACCTCTTGCCTCTAAGATTCCCTTCGTCATACCCTGAATGCCTCGTGCAAGGATAATATTCCCTTCAGCATAGATCTCTGCTCCTTCTACAACACCCTTCACCTGGACGTCGCCCTCTGCATGAATCTTAAAACCGGTCCGGACATTGCCATTCACAACTACATTGCCGGAATACGTAATATCGCCGGTCGAGGTATCTACATCTGCGGCTACCGTATAGGTATCGGATACAAAAACGGTATCCCCTTCTAGCCGCACATCTCCGCTGACCTCACTGAACATCTGGAGACGATCCTCAGAATATCGGATATTTCTTCCGCATTTTAATACCTTTTTCTTTACTTTTCTAGGCAACACAGGGTTTTGAAAAAGATCATGTCCGGCTTCTCCCGGATCCTCCGGAATCAATGTAGCAAGCAACTGATTCTTCTCAACTCTGGTAAATATATTCAATTCATGGAAATCCACCGTTCCATCTTCGTTCAGCTTCGGCTTTGCAAGTGGATTGGTTTCAAAATTATACTTTATTTCCGCGTCATGACCTTCTCTGACCGGTTTTCCCTTGGCAAATACAATATCATGACAATAGACAGGTGTTGCAATTAACAGATCAATCACCTTATCCGATACTCCACACTTAATACCCGCCAGAGATACCTCACCCGCAAAATCACTCTTGGTAAAAGCCTTTCCACCATTTGAAGGTGGATACAGACGAATGGTCGCATACATACGATCCTGACTGATCTGCACCTTTGCCTTTTCCGGGATCGGCGCACTGGACTGGTTGGCGATCGGGATTATTTTTGGTGCATTTAACCCATCCAAAGACGCCTGAATGGCTTTCGGATCGTATTCCTTAATACCAACCGAATTCAGATATTCCATCATATCATTTAGGCTGATCTCCGCACCGCCCTCTGTTGGCGGGAACAGCTTCATAGATATACTTCCGGTGTCGATCTGTAATTGAAAATATCCATTTCGTTTTGCCATTCAAACCCTCCTGCGATTCTACGATTACGCTGCCAACGGCTGCACATGTTTCTATGCAATAAGCATTCTTATTTAGGAAATATCCGCTATCCCATCAATATTTCATAATGCGCTCCCAAAACCTTCTTCATCTTCTGAAGCGCCTTCGTATGAAGCTGGGAGATCCGGGATTCTGACACCTCCATGACCTTACTGATCTCCTTCAAGGTCAATTCCTCATAATAATACAGCAAAACAACCATACGCTCTTTTTCTGTCAGACCATCCAAGGAGCTTGCAAGCAAATCCTTGATCTCTTCTTTTTCATAGACCTTTTCCGGCTCTGTATCAGAATACTTGGTATGATCAAACGCCTTCACCTCTATGCCCTGATCCACAAACTCATCAATGGAGGAGATATTGGTAATATTGGTCTGCCCCTGCCATTCATAGTACTCATCCATAGAGATTCCAAGCTCTGCTGCAACCGCTTCATCGGTTGCAACCTGATTCGATTCCGATTCAATCTTGCTGATGGCGGCCTCCATCTGCTTCTGCTTCTGTCTGACAGAACGTGGAATCCAGTCCATCTTACGGATCTGATCCAGAATAGAGCCTCTGATCCGGAGACTTGCATAGGTTTCAAACTTGATCCCTTTTCCATAATCAAACTTATCGATCGCATCAATCAATCCAAAGATCCCATAACTGACAAGATCGTCATATTCAACTGTATACCCCAGATACATACTGAGCCGTCCGGCAACCAGCTTTACAAGCGGCACATATTCCAAGATCAGCTGTTCCCGTATGTCCGGGTCCCGTTTTTTGCTATAGGATTCCCATAGCTTCTCACGTTTGGATTCATCCATTTTTTCCTTCTCCTATGTTATTGGGATTCCGCTTCTTCTTCCTCTTCATCCTCCAGCTGAATGTCCTCCGGCTCCGGTTCCTTTTTTTGAGGAGCATTCATTACTTTATCTATGATCTTAGTAACAATCGTTCCAATGATCATAAAGAGGATAATAACCCCTAAAAGCCGCAAAAGCGCCAATGTTGCATTCACCTTATAGCTTCCGTTCACTATATCGGCTATGCTCACGATCGCAGCGGCGGATAAACAAATAGCAGGCCGCAGCCATCTCAATTTTGAATTATCCAATACTCTTCACCTTAATTCCGGCTGATCGTATAACCTGTCAGATATAACTGATCGGGTGTCCGACCGCCTTAATCTCCAACTTACCGGTGCTTGGATCAAATATGATGGTACGACCGTAATTCTTACCGGTATCCTCCGCAATGATCGGAATGCCGAATTTCTGTAATAATCGCTTGGCCGCTTCCACATTCTGCAAGCCGATATTCGCTGTCTCATTCGCGCCGGAAAATTCAAACATCTTAGCTCCTCCGGCTAATTTGGCAACTAATTTACGTCGTGAAACCCCTTCCCGTTCCATCAGCTTCAAAAGATCTTCCAATCCGGTATCTACGAATTTCATTCGATTCTGATTATTTCTTATTCTTGTGCTGTCGGGCAACATCGCATGTAGCATTCCGCATTTTCTGGATGACGAATCATACAATACAACGCCCACACAAGAACCTAATCCTATCGTTGTTATTTTTTGTGGTGCTACACATGTGGCATAATCCGCCATATGTACAATAACTGTCGGTTCCATGTTAATCCCTTCAAATCTACGTTATATTCATTCAGTGATCTGATCATACACCAAGCTTCTGACGAATGATCTGATATGATTCCGAATTCGAAATCATCATAATATGTCCGTTAATAGAAAGATCCTCGCCCTCAAACTGGGATTCAATACGCAGGATATCATCATGTTCTCTACTATTTACAATGGCAGGAAAGCTAAGGATTGCCCCCGCCATATCAACTGCCATTACCGGAACCGTCGAACGGATCTTCAATCCGGTAATCGCTTCCAGCGATGATAAATACGAACCGATCAGGATGTTGCCGATCTCCTTAACGGCAGACAGATCAAAATCCGTAAACATATTCTCACTGGAAAGGTCCGTATTATTCAATCGGTTCACCAATCTGTGGGCCTCCATCAGATCGATTGCGAATAATACAAAGCCTTCAATATCACCGGCAATATCACACATGACACCGGCAATAATATTCTCCGGTCCGCCGATGGAACCGATAAAATCGTCAAATGTCATAAATGACACCTTCGGAATCTGCATAGACAGCTTCGTATTCAGCAGAACCGACAGAGAGGTCACCGCATTACCGGCACCGATCGAACCAAGCTCAGTCAGCACATCCAGCTCCTGATTATCCATGGTTTCCAAAATAATATCTGAAGACATATATATCACCTCAACATTCAAGTCCCTTCCGGCCTCGCCTTATCTTATACGCATCATCTGAAAGAAACATCCTTTCATCTGTTCGGCAGCAAGCCGGTCGTTACATCCTATATCGCCTTCGGCAATGTGAATTAATCATCAATAATTCCTGCTACATTAATTAAGGAAATCAATGTGTCCTTATATTTACCAACACCGGTAACGTACATATTGTACTCACCATTGCTGTCATGCTGAACATCTTCAATCTCATCCACAGAAAGACTGACTACCTCACGAACCTCATCCACAAGAAGTCCGAGTAATGCGCTCTGCTCCGGCTTAATGATAATGATACGGGTCGCACTGGTCAATTCATTCTCATCTAATTCCAGCTTTTTCCGAAGATCCATAACCGGAATGATCTCACCACGAAGATTGATCACTCCGATAAAATAAGACTGTGTCTTCGGTACTCTTGTAATATTCTGCATACGAACAATATTATCTACATAGGAGATGTCAATTCCGTACTGCTCGTCTCCAACTCTGGAAACAATGTATTCTTTTAATTCACCAACTGCTGTATTTTCTAAAATATCTGCCATCTTCTACACCCCCTATAACAATGTATTCGTATCAAGGATCAATGCAACCTCACCATCACCAAGAATGGTTGCTCCACTGAACATCTTGTGAATATATATGTATTTACCAAGTGGTTTAATAACGATTTCCTGCTGACCGATCAGGTTGTCGATCACAAGACCTGCCTGCTTATCGCCCTTCTTAACGATAACGACCACCAAACTTTCCGGTTCTTCCTCAAGCGGTTCAAAATCGAGCTCCTCGGATAAACGAACCAGCGGAATGACGTTGCCTCGAAGATTGATCACTTCCTTATTCTGAACAAGCTTCACTTCACTGGACGGAATATCCTCTACCGTAACGATTGAGCTAAGCGGAATCGCATATTTTTCTTCCCGGATATCTACCATCAATGCCTGAATAATTGCAAGTGTCAACGGAAGACGTACGGTAAATGTGGTACCCTCGCCAAGAACCGTGCTGACTTCAACATCACCACCAAGTCCCTCAATCTTACTCTTAACAACATCCAGACCAACACCTCGTCCGGAAAGATCGGATACCTTCTCAGCGGTTGAGAACGCCGGACGGAACAGCAAGTCGATGGCTTCCTTATCACTCATCTTCTCTGCCTGTTCTTCGGTGATCGCACCCTTCTTAACCGCGGATGCCTTTACCTTTTCTGCATCGACACCCTTACCATCATCCGATACTTCAATGGTAACATTATTACCATCCTGATATGCGTCCAACCGGATTGTACCAACTCTCGGCTTGCCTAACTTAATACGATCCAGTGTGTTCTCCAAACCATGATCAGCAGCATTCCGCAGCATATGCATCAATGGATCGCCAATCTCATCAATAACAGTCCGGTCAAGCTCTGTCTCTTCACCAGTCATGATCAGTTCCATCTCTTTGTTCAGCTTCTTAGAAATATCGCGGATCATACGAGGGAACCGATTGACAACACTCTCGATCGGAACCATTCGAACCTTCATAACGGATTCATGAAGATTTGTGGTGATACGCTCTAAGTATTCGATCTGTTCATTAAACTGCTGATTATGATTGCCGGCCTCATTCGCGCTGACAGATACCAGACCGTTCTTTGCGATGATCAACTCACTCACAAGATTCATAAGATCATCTAACTTCTCAATATCTACACGGACAGAACGATTCACCACAGGCTTCTTCTTCGCATCAGCATGCTTCTTCTCAGCCGGTTCTTTCTTGGCGGCCGGAGCTGCTGCAGCATGTTCCGGCTCTGCAGTCTCTGCTTTCACTTCTGGTTCCTCTGCTTCACTCTCATCCGCCTTTGCATCCGGCTGTGCGATCTTTGCCTTATCCGGATCAATCTCCTCAATCACAACCTCCTGGATCTCGGATACGTTTGCCATTACCTTTTCAACTTCAGCAATCTCCTTCTCGGAAATGACGAATACGCTGAAATCAAAATCAAATCTTTCATCCTCGATATCCTGAACGCTTGGCTCTGACTTGGCAACCTCACCGATCGACTCAATTCCCTTAAATACCAGGAATGCTCTGGCTGCTTTCAGGATACAGGTTTCCTGAATATATACCGTTGCGCCGTATACATGCATACCATTGGCTACGGCATCCTTCATAGCTTTCACTTCAAAATCAGCAAGTCCGATCTCATGGAACTTTGCTTTATCACCGTTTGCTGCAGGCGCTGAAGAATTTGCGGATTCCTCGGAAGCGGCAGGAGTCTCTTTTGCAATTACGATTCCCTCATCTTCAGGAAGAGAAGGAGCTGTGCTTCCACTGCCATCCAAAGCAGCATTCAACAGATTGATGATCTCTTCATTGTCCTCAGTTCCTTCATCCGCAGAATCCTGAATATTGGCAAGATATCCTTCCAAGGCATCCAGGCACTTAAATACAATATCTACAATATCCGGTGTAACCGAAATCTTACCGTTCCGGATCTCAGAGAATACATTTTCCATATCATGGGTTAATCTCTGCATTCTCTTAAAGCCCATGGTTCCTGCCATACCCTTTAAGGAATGGGCAGCACGAAAGATCTCGTTAACCGTATCCGAATTGTTCGGATCCTGCTCCATGATCAGAACCTGATCATTCAATGTTTGCAAATGCTCTTTTGTCTCATCAATAAATATTTCTAGATATTGACTCAAATCCATTTAACACACCCCCGTTTTCTTCATGATTGCCTGTGCTATATCTTTTAATGGTTCGACTTCATCCGACAACCCCGCCTGCGCAACACTCTTAGGCATTCCATAGACTACGCAGGACGCCTGGTCTTGACTAATGACGTACACATTCTTTTCGTGACTGAGATTCTCGATACCATTGGTGCCGTCGGCACCCATTCCTGTCAGAACAACACAGATGATCTCACTGTAATCTGACTGAATCAAACTATCATACATATGGTTTGCATACGGTCTTAATCCACCAACCTGAGGATCATCTCCGAGACGGATCACATGCTTTCCATGCTCATAGGCAACCCGCATATGATTACCGCCCTTGGCAAGATATACAACTCCCTTTTGCAGGACTGCTCCTTCGGAGGCCTCTACCACCTTCACCTTGCTGACATCATTCAGACGCTTGGCAAGAGATTCCGTGAATCCCTTCGGCATATGCTGCACGATCAAAACGGGTGCATTGATATTCGCCTCTAAGTAAGGGATTACTTCCTGTAGTGCCTTCGGTCCGCCCGTAGAGGATGCGATTGCAACCAATTTGCCGCTTCCACCTCCGGATGATACCCGTCTTCTAGGACGTGCCGGTCGTGGTGGCGGAGTTGTTAATTTTGAAGTTGGAGCTCCATGCGTATCTGATACTCCACCGTTATCAATCATATCCAATACCCGTTGAACCTTCTCTCGAAAGTTCTCCATCTTTGCCAGTACATTTTCCGGTTTACGAAGGAAATCCAAAGCTCCTAAGGAAAGAGCTTCAATAACATCATCGCTTTCCCGTTCCATTGCTGCGCTGAAGACAACGACCGGTATGTTGATTCGTTCCGCCTTCATCTGCTTTAAAAGATCAATTCCGTTCATCTTCGGCATATTCATATCCAGAAAGATCAGATGAACCGGTGCAGTATTCCGAATTACCCGCATACCATCTTCGCCATTTGCAGCAACCGCTATGACATGATAGTCTTCTGTCTGGTTAATTATATCAGATAACACTCTTCTCAGGAGTGCAGAGTCATCAATTATAATTACATTTTTTTTCATTTTTATAATCCCTTTTCCTTCGATATTTTTTTTCGTTCTTCATCAAATATGAATTTGATGATCATCTCTCTCGTCTTGTCCTCAATATGCTCGAATTCAACCCGCTGTTCATACAGGATCCGGTTATTTGCCGGATAGGAGGCCAGCAGTCTGCCGTATAACGTCATATGCTCGATACCATTCCCCGTATCGATTTGAAATTGTAAGACAATGGAATTCTTGATATCTTCATGGTATTCCGACACCATTCTGACACCGCCGCCGCTGATATCAAGGAAGATTCCCTTTTTCCACGCCTCCTCCGGAAGCTCATCCGGATCAAAGGAGCTCATTTCCTCCGGTGAGATCATGTAATACTGCGCCGGCATACGGCAATTATGTCTGAAATATTCCCGCCGCTGAATCTTCTTAAGGGCATCCTGCAGCT
The DNA here is from genome assembly GCA_902783585.1 of uncultured Lachnospiraceae bacterium. Taxonomy (GTDB): domain Bacteria; phylum Bacillota; class Clostridia; order Lachnospirales; family Lachnospiraceae; genus CAG-632. Next base: position 15,815 of record CACZRT010000178.1, read on the forward strand.
CCATATCTGCCAGAAATACGTTGCCATCCTTCATACGCGAGATAACAACAAAACGACTTCCGTAGATTCCTTTCTCAGCATAGATGTTCATCATATACTGATCCCCGACCTCTAACGGGACCATACGCCCCTCATAGAACGGCATAGATATCCGTATAATGTTCGGCTTCGGAAGATCCATGACCCTGCAGGAAAGCACCCGCCGCTTGGATTCATCAATCTCCAGCTCCCCGTGTATCAGACGTTCCATATCCACTTTATTACCAACTGAAATCACATCAAGTATTTGTACCAAAGGCTTCCCCTACTTTCTACGTTTGATAAAATCCAAAAAGAATTTTGCGATTCCTTCCTTCGGTTCTTCAATCTCTTCTTCAATATCCATCAGACGGTTCATGATCTCCTGATAACACTTCGTTGCAGGAGAATTCGGATATGCAAGAGAGATTGGTTTCTGTTCGATCACCGCCTTGGATGCATTCACATCCTGCATAATAGCCCCCAAATATTCCGTATGGATATTTAAGAATTTGGTTGCTACTATATTCAGTTTTTCATAGATTTCTCTACCTTCCTCTTTGGTTGCCACCCGATTCGATACGATCTGAATCTTCTTATTCTCCATTGTAAATTCCTTGTTCCGATTTACGGTTTTCAGCAGAGAATAAGCATCTGTGATCGAAGTCGGCTCCGGTGTTGCCACAATCAGAACCTCCGGACTGCTTAAGACAAATTCCAGAACGGTATCTGAAATACCTGCACCGGTATCGATGATTACAACATCCGCAAGAGTATCCAGTCTAACCAGCTTTGAAATCAGACTCTTTACCTGCTCCTTGTCCAGATTCACCATATCCTGCACGCCGGAGCCCCCGGAAATAAATCCAATATCCAATGGTCCGCGCGTGATGATATCATCCACGGACTTATCGTGGTAGATCAGATCGGACATCGTATATTTCGGTCTTATTCCCAGCATGATTTCAACATTCGCCAGTCCAAAATCAGCATCAATAATGATGACCCGCTTTCCTTTCTTTCTCAGTTGAATTGCAAGATTCACGGATAAGCTGGTCTTACCGACTCCTCCCTTACCACTGGTCACTGCAATAATCCGGGTGGAACCGCTATGTTGAATCTGTTGGCTTACGCGTTTTCTAAGCTGCTCTGCCTGATCCATTATTCATTCCCTCCTAGTAATTGCTTTGCAATGTACTGAGCATCCGTTACCACGATATCATCCGGAACATTTTGTCCAAATGTCGTATAGGATAACGGAGCGTTTGTCATCATTCGTATATTCAAGACATTACCAAGGGCAGATGTCTCATCAATCTTCGTAAATATAATGCGGTAATTCGTAATATCAGAATATACCTGTGTAATCTTCACAAGGTCGCGGTACTTGGTCGTTGCACTTAATACCAGATAGATTTCCTGATGATAGCCGCGGATCGACTCGATCATCTTCTTCACATCCTCGCGCTGCTCATTGTTATTATGGGAACGCCCAGCTGTATCAATGAAGATCAGATCATAATCCTGATATTTATCAATCGCCGATTTGATCTCATCCGAGGTATATACTACTTCTATCGGCACAGACAGGATATTTGCATAGGTTCGGATCTGCTCCACAGCTGCAATGCGGTAGGTATCCGCAGTGATAATTGCCAGCTTACACTTCTTTTCTAATTTATACTTGGAGGCAAGCTTGGCAATGGTTGTAGTCTTGCCTACACCCGTAGGTCCGATAAAAAATACGATCTTCGGACCTTCCTTCTCCACCTCAATTGTCTTCATTTGTCCTAATTTCAAGACGATCTTCTGGTAGACGCTTGCCAACAGATCCTCTAATTGCTGCTTATTCTGATAGTCGATCTCCCGTAGGATCTCATTTGCATAGACTTCCGTCACTTCATTATTGATCAGCTGATCCAATACCAGCTGCACCATCTGTGAGTGCTGATTACCTGCCGGAATCTCCGGCTCCGGTGTGCTCATTTGTTTCTCAATGATCTCAGTCAGATTATCAAGCCGTTCTTCAATTGCTGAGGACGTGCGTCCCATATTCATGGATGTACCGGCAAACCCAGACGTCAGAGACTGATCCTCAGAAGCATAAGCTTCTTCCGTCTGATGCAGACTTTGTCTGATCTGATCTTCTTCCGACATCATCCTTTTTGTCAGCTTACCGGTTCCTTTGATCCGGTCCGCCGGTTCATCAACCGCTGCAGTTACTTCAATATAATTACTCTTAAAGAGCCTGCGTAATCCTTTGTGCTTTACAGATTTCACATTCATGATCACTGCATCAGAACCCAGTTCGTCTTTGGCTTTCTTTGTTGCCTCATTTTCATTTTTGCCCTGATACTTCTTAATGATCATCGATCGTCACCATCCCTACTGACTGTAATTCCACATCTGATTCAATTTCATTATATGAAATCACGATCAGATTTCTAAAATAATCATTGGTTAATTTCTTATAATACATCCGGACAATTGGCGAAGTAATGATAATCGGTGTATGTCCGGCATCTTCCATTTTCTTGATCTGTTTTTCCGTAGATTCCAATATCTTCTTCGTGGTATCCGGATCCAGCGTCAGATAGGCTCCCTGTTCCGTCTGCTTTACGGAAGCCATAATATCCTGTTCAATCTTCGGATCTAAGGTGACCACAGATGAGGTCTCTTCTCCACCAAAGTATTTATTGGAGATTGCCCGCTTTAATCCCTGCCTTACATATTCCGTTAATACATCTGTATCCCTTGTCGTAGCAGCATGATCCGCTAAGATTTCAAAAATCGTGATTAAATCCCGGATGGAGATTCCTTCCCGAAGCAGATTCTGAAGAACCTTCTGAATCTCACCCACGTTCAAAAGCTTCGGAATCAATTCATCGATCAGGGTCGTATTGGTCTCTTTGATATTATTGATCAGGTTCTGAACATCCTGTCTGGTTAGCAGCTCATCTAAGTGAGTACGGATCACCTCGGTCAAATGCGTGGCAATAATAGATGGAGGATCAACAACAGTATATCCATAGGATTCTGCACGTTCCCGCTGGGATTCCGTGATCCAGACCGCAGGCAGATGGAAGGACGGCTCAAAGGTCGGAATACCGGTGATCTCTTCCTCAACAGTACCCGGATTCATCGCCATATAGTGATCAAATAAGATCTCACCTTCACTCACCTGTATACCCTTGATCTTAATGATATACTGATTTGGATTCAACTGAATGTTATCACGGAGACGAATGATCGGCACTACGGCACCAAGCTCTAGGGCTATCTGTCTTCGGATCATAACCACACGGTCAAGAAGGTCGCCGCCCTGATTGACATCCGCAAGCGGTATAATACCATATCCGAATTCCAACTCGATCGGGTCAACCTGAAGCAGAGTATTAACATTCTCATGCCGTCTGGTCTGTTCGGCCTCAACCTCTTCTTCTTCCACCTCTTCTTCGATCTCCACCGTCTGCTTCTTTCTGCCGGTAAGAACACCAAGCACAATGATCATTGCACCGAACGGAATATAGATCCAGGTCTGTAACGGTGTAAATAGACCAAGGAATACCATAGCTCCGCCAACCACATACATAACATACGGGTTCTGGAATAATTCCGCAAATACAATATCGCCAATCTCTGCCTCTTTGGAACCCTTCGTTACTATTACACCGGTGGCAAGCGAGATCAGTAAGGACGGAATCTGGGATACCAGACCGTCACCGATCGTTAGGATCGTATAATGCTGCAGTGCATCCATCGCACTCATTCCCTGCATTAATATACCGGTAGCAAGTCCACCCACAAAGTTGATTGCTGTTATAATAAGACCGGCTGTTGCATCTCCCTTTACATACTTGGTAGCACCATCCATAGAACCGAAGAAGGAAGCCTCTTCCTGAATTTTATTTCTTCGTTCAATCGCTTCCCGATCCGAGATTGCACCGGTACTTAAGTCCGCATCGATCGCCATCTGTTTACCGGGCATAGCATCCAATGTAAAACGCGCCGTTACCTCGGATACACGTTCCGAACCCTTATTGATAACCTGCATCTGTACAATAACCAGAACAATGAAGATAATAGCACCAACGATCAGATTGTTACCACCAACAAAGCTTCCGAAGGTAGATACTACATTGCCCGGCTGTCCGGTAAGCAGGATCAATCTGGTGGATGATATGTTAAGAGAGATCCGGAAAAAGGTTGTAAACAGCAATATAGTCGGAAAGCTTGACATAGACAAGGTTTCCTGGGCAAAGATACAATTAAACAAGATCACCATGGCAACCGCCATATTGAAGGTGATCAGAATATCCAACAATACAGAAGGAATCGGCAGGATCATGAATAAAACTGCCGCAAGAAGGTATAATCCAAGAAAAATACTGTTATTAAAACGAATATTTTTCATGGTCTTCCTCCTTTCGTAACCTGCATTCCCTATTTATCCTCCGAAGCTATCCGGCCTTCTTCACATTAATAATATATGCCAGAATATTGGCAACCGCCTCATATAACTCCGGCGGAATCTCCTGATCAAGATCCACATTGTAATAGAGCATTCGCGCAAGCGCTTTATTCTCGACGATCTCCACATGATGCTCTCTTGCCACATCCTTAATCTTGGCAGCCAGGAAATCAGAACCCTTGGCCACCACTACCGGTGCGGTATGCACCTTCGCATCATATTTCAGAGCAACCGCAAAATGTGTCGGATTCGTAATAACAACATCTGCTTCCGGAACCGCCTGCATCATACGGCGCTGGGAAGCCTGTCGCATCCGTTGCTTCTGTTGACCCTTGACCTGCGGATCTCCTTCTGAATTCTTATATTCATCCTTCACTTCCTGCTTGGTCATTTTCATATCATCTTTGTGCTTCCATTTCTGATAAGCAAAGTCCGCAACTCCGATCACAAGCATGACCGCACTGATCCGGATTCCCATATCCCAGATGATACTGTTAAGAAGACCCAGAGATTGTTCGATCGTAATGTCATACAACAAAAAAATCTCATTCACATGCTTGACCAAAACCGAGTATGCCGTATAACTAATTGCTCCAATCATCAGAATTGCTTTCAGCAGCTCCACCAAAGATCTGGAGGAAAAAATACGCTTAAATCCACTCAATGGATTGATTTTGTTCAATTTGGGTTCCATTGGTTTCCATGTGACCATCCATTTGAACTGAAGCGCATTGGCCAATGTTCCAACTACAAGGCCAACCA
>CACZRT010000179.1 GCA_902783585.1 uncultured Lachnospiraceae bacterium
CTTGCATTTGCGCGTGGAGCCGGTCTTCAGGCTTCCTTTTCTGGCATAATTATCAATGTCTGTATAGGGAAGATTCAGATATAGGGCGAGAATATTGGCAACCATGGTGCCGCTTCTCGGAATACCCACGATCAGATCGATATCTCTCGGAATCTTATAGAGATTCTTGACTATGCAATTGGTAAGATCTTCATATGTTTTGAAATTCATCTCACAACCCCTGATACTATATTGATCCTTCTTGTTCCGTCTTCCTATCTTTTGGATCCTTCTTGTTCGTCTTCTGATCCTCCGGATTTCTCTTCTGATCCATATATTCTGTCCGATAGTCGAGTTCTCTTACCTTCTGCTGGATCTCCTGCAGGATCTTACGGTTTGCAGCCATAACATCGGCAAGTAATCCGAGAACCCATACCATAACGCCGATCATGATGAGCATGCTGGCCAGGATCAGGGATTGCACGTTACCGCTTCCGGTATGCAGGACAAGACGTATGATCAGGAATCGGATTCCCAGTGCGATGCCGGCAATGAACGGGAAGGTTCCCATGATGGTGAAGAACTGTAACGGCTTATACATCAGATAGGCCCGCACGATGGTCAGCATGGATTTCTTCACGTAATTGAACATGCTGTTGAACAGGCGGGACGGCCGCAGGTATTCATTGGTCCGGACCGGAACAGAGGTAATGGCGATCTTCGTTCGTCCTGCCTGCACGATCTGTTCCAGCGTATAAGTGTATTCATTCACAACATTCATCTGCAGAGCGGCTTCCCGGCTGTATGCACGGAAACCACTTGGTGCGTCCGGAATATGAGTATTCGACGCCCGGCGTACAACCCAGCTTCCAAAATGCTGCAGCTTCTTCTTCATCCATGAGAAATGCTCCGTCTGATCGATCGGCCGTTCACCGACGACGATATCCGCCTTTCCCTCTAAGATCGGAGCGATCAGCTTGCCGATATCATCTGCACAGTACTGGTTATCCGCATCGGTATTAACAATAATGTCTGCCCCATTTCTAAGACACGCATCCAGTCCGGCCATGAAGCCCTTTGCCAGTCCGCGGTTCTGATTGAAGCTTACCACGTGATGAACGCCCCAGTTCCTGGCAACCTCCACGGTATTATCCGTACTGCCGTCGTTAATGATCAGATATTCGATCTCATCGATTCCCTCCAGCTGCTTTGGAAGTGCATCCAATGCGATCGTCAGCGTCTCCGCCTCATTATAACAGGGTATTTGTATGATTAATTTCATCGTATGTTACCATCCATTTATTATTTATACTCCAAAAAGTATTACTTCATTCGGCGATCCGTCTGCTCTGCTTCTTCTTTGCGATCAAGGCGGCACCTCGTTCGTATATGATCGCTATCGCCACTACAAGTCCGATATAGGTTACCCATAGTACCTTCCACGAAAAGTCCAGATTCTCCTGCTTGTATTCTTTGATGAGCCACATCAGACACTGAACGGGGAAATGGAACAGGTAGATCCCTATCGATATTCTGCCCATATATCTGAATGGGGGAATCGATAACAGCCGGCTCAGCCACGGTAGATATAATGCAGCCAATAGGATCATTGGGCCGGCACATAATATAAAGAACATCTGAAGATTACCAAAGCAGTTTTCTCCCCATATACGAAGTATCACATATTGGATGACCACGATCAACAGTGCGGCCCAGCCAAGCCATGTCATAGACTTCCTACTCATATTAAGCATCTGACGGAAGAATACATATATCAATCCACCGACGGCAAAGCAGGTAAAGCCTCTAGCCATGAATGTATTCGCGATCGGATATTCCCATTCCTTAATCAGCACGATTCCACCTGCGAGCACGATCCCAATCAATATCCAGCATATCTTCTTAAGATCCCTGATATGATATAGGATCAGATATAGGACGATATACAGAAGCATGAAGATACTGATACACCAGGCAGGTCCATTGAATGAAAACTCCATTCCCAGGATACCGTCCTGCAGACATAATACATGTAATATAAAATGATATATATCATAATTCGGATATACAAAAGTATTTCCGGTCTTCCAGACGATCAAACCCTCTAGTATCGCTGTAACCACCAATGTGATCATGCTTATGGGATATAATCTCCGAATCCGTTTCAGCATATAATCGCGAAACGATATTTCATGGTTTCGGATCCTTTCGGAATATCCCGCCATCATCCCATAACCGGATAACATAAAGAACAATTCCACCATTAGCCAGCCATGATCATAAGAATTAGCTAATAATGGATAGAATGGCATTCCGGACTGTGGTTGAAAATGCTGATAATGCCAGCAAAACGCGACCGCTCCGATCGCTAGTCCCTTAACCCCATCCAATGCTTTTTCATGATTATCCGTTCCTGTCTTCATCTCTTATACCGAATCCATGCATAATAATATATCTTATCCAAGAAACCAATCTTATTTATTATCCCATATAAGCATTATTTTTTCAACAAATTTCAGAATGTATGCCAATAACACACTCCCAATACATATGATCACAATATTGATGACCCTATATGGAGTGATCTGCATCAGGCTTAACGGCCCAAGAATCAGGAATTGATGGACCAGATATATTTCATAACTGTAGGAATCCGTCCAATGAAGAAGCTGTGCCGCTCTCTCATGCTTCAGTCCGGAAAATGCCGTATGGAGGAGCAAAAACAGAAATACACCAAGCAGCACATGGTTATAATCCGCCCATACTTGAAATCCGAAAAAGCTGGTTTGGGCATAATATGTGCAATAGATCTGTATGGAATTATTGACAACTGCAAGAATACCGATCACAAGGAGCAGATAACGTTCTGATATATAAGAATGTACCTTGTTGATGCCCAGAACATATCCGATCACATAGCAGCTGATCCATGCAGGATTAAAATAGTTCAGGAAAAAATGTATGACCACAGACGTGACCACGACCATTACGACCATGAACAGACATAAAGATGCTCGTCCCTTCACATACCGTTTTTGAAGCGGCTGAAGAATGACCGTAAGAATATAGCATAATAGAATAGTGGGAACGAACCATAAATGATCACCTCCCACTAATTGATCGGCAGCAAATAATCCACCTATGAATCGATGAAAGTCAAATATATCTCGAAAAAAAATATAATGCAGCAGAGCTGTTATCAAAAACACAGGATAATAGGGTACCAATAGACGTTTGATCCTTTTCACTAGAAACTCTGCCGTCTCTCCAATATCCCTGCTGCCATATAAATATCCCGAAATGCACAAGAATATCTGAACACCTACATTAAACCACCATGCCAGCTCATGATTCAAAGCCAGCATGATATGGCAGGTGATGATCATGATTAAAGAGATCAGACGTATCATACTGATAGACAGGCTTCTTTGTTCTTGTTCATTCTCAATCCGGGTTGTCATATCACAACACCTCATTATAGTCTTCTACGTAGTAATAATTACGCTGGTATACATCATTGGTTCCTAAGGATTGCAGATATATATAATGATCCTTTAGTTCCTCCGGGATCGCACTGCCATCTTGATCGACAATGATGATATATGGTAATTGTTTTCCGCCTTCCGTCTCATCCTCCAGACGGCAGCAATAGTCTTCTGTCTGTTCCAATGCTTCCCACGAATATACTACAGTCAGAGACTGTGGGTAGATGTTCATCTGTATATTTCCCCGCTCACTATGTGTATTCTGTGTGAGGAACACGACATCGATATCCTTATCTGCAAGAAGCTGATAGAATTTATCTGCTTCTGCTATCTCCTGATTGGTATCCATTTGATACTGGTTGATCTGAAATGTGACCACCTTCCCGCCGCTGTATACGCTTACGATCGTCATAAGTATGAATGCGGCCATGGACACGGACGCATGCTTTACGCCAATGGAATGCAGGACGAACAGTATCAGATAAATCAATGTTATGAATAGGGTCCATTTCCGTATATCCATTCCATACAGGTGATAGAGATAATAGACGCCCGGCGCGCAGATTCCATGGAACATGGTTCCGAGGTCATAATCCCATCTCTGGATCTTCCACAGCGTCACATAGGCTAGTCCCCAGACAAGCAGGATTCCAAGAGGGATCACAAGGAACCGTTTCTTCTCCTTCATCAGCTCCAGCAGATAATTGGCTCCTAACATGCTTAAGAACCCGGTCGCTATATCGATATAACGCCCATAGACCAGATAATCGGTCCGTATCTCCGAATACCGCAGATATACGCTCGATACGATCCATAATCCTGCAAATGCCACGATCACATAGGCATAGAAGACAGAGATTCCGTTCTGCTCCTTCCGCTGTCTAACCACACTTATGAATGCCCACAGAAGTCCTAACGGCGCAAGGCCGAAGGTACCGACACACAGATAGTAGAATTGTCCGATCATCTCTGTTATGGTCGGTTTGATCAGGGTATCCAGTGTCATACCGCTGAGGATCGTCTTATAATCATTGGTCAGAGCCGCTCCGCCGTGCATTCCGCCCTGGATCCATCGTTTGATCAGAACTCCCGATACCAGCAGTACTGCCAGAATGATGACAGCTGCAATGACATATTTGCCCTTCCGGTACTTCCTGGCAAGAAGAATCAGGAGGTACAGGATTCCTGCCGCCACGAATCCAAGTGTTCTCTGGTGAATGATATATAGATATCCCAGTGTGATCACGAAGAACAGGAGCCTTGGTATGGTCATCCGCTCCAACAGACTGTATGCCAGATAGAATGCGACCCATACAAAGAACATCAGACAGCTCTCGGACCACGCCACATTGGTTTGGGCTACATTGGAGGCATACAAGGTGACACAGAACATGATGATGCTGATCATCTCAGCCTTCTGCTCCGGAAACAGCTTACGCGCAAGACGATAGCCAAGGATAAATGAGCCCAGGACAAATGCTGCATTCAAAGCTGCCGCGATCCGGTATGCGGTCATTGCCCGGACCGGAAGCATGAGGATGGGAACCAGAAAGAAGCTGTATCCATAGGAATAATACGGAGTGGATTCCATGATATTCCCCCAGTCTTTTCCCAGAAGATAGGCGGCATTGCCCCAATATCCCAGCTCGTCTTCGCTAAGGTAGAAGCCATACAGATGCGGAAGATCCCATAGGAGAACGGCCGCGCTGATCATTGCCTCCACGATCAGCATGAATACGATTCGTTTGTTCGTTGCTCGTTGATTACTGCTCATAATTACCTGCTTTTATTCATTATTCCGATCACTTACTTCACTCCGGATGATCGAATTCCAAGTTCTTTCTACATCTTAGTTTCTGAATGGAATAGGATTCTACTCTTCTTTCTTCGGAAGGAAGATCTCTACTGAATTCTCCGGATCTGCCTCATGAAACCAGAAGGCATTCTCCTGGATCAGGGTTACCATCATCCAATAATCCTTGTCCGGATCCAGCATGGACAAGTCATAATAGAGCGGGATCGTCTCCGAATCTCCCGGACACAGGGTATCTGTCAGCATGCTCCGCTGTCCTTCCTCGAGATAGATATGTCCGTCCGCATCTAAGATCTGATATCCCAGCATGACCGGATATGCTCCGTCTGAAGACAGGATCTGCCCCTGTCCGGACTGATTTTCCACCTGCAGGTAGGCAGGCGCCTCGATATCTCTCGGAATGGAGTCTACGGCCGGCTTGATCAGAACCTTCAGCTCCTCCTTGTTTAACTCCTGATACATGGAATAGGTCCATCTGACATCCCGAAGATAGGGACCTACATCTCTGGTATCCTCTCCATTGGTGATACCGGACCGGTTCCACAGCTTATTCGATGTGATCTGCAGATCGATCCATTCGTCCTCTCCGAGCTGTTCCTTCGGGATCACGATCTTAAGCTCCTTCGAACCGCAGTCTTCGTTCGCATATAGTTCTTCTCCCCGGTAACGGATGGACAGGGTCTGCCCGCCTTCCGGACATCCGCCGGACATCATCAGCTGGAGATCCATTTTCTTATTCCGGATATAGATGGAGGCTTCTGTCTGACGCATCCACTGATTGGCTTCGTTGCTGGCTATATCCGGCTGATAGAAGCCATGATCCGTGAAGAAACCGTCCTTACTGAGACGCTTCTTCTCCGCGATCTCTTCTTCGGTCATCGGGACGATCTTCTTGTCCTTCTCCTCTGCTGCCCGGATATCATCTACTGTATAGGATACCCCATCTAACACCCAGGTATGATTCATTCTGCTTACTCCGATATCTCCATAATAGGATATGGACTGAAAGGTCTTAGCCACCTTAATATAATCATAATAGAAACCATGATCGGAATGAAAGCCTACCTGAAGATCATAGGTTCCTCCCAATAACGGATTATACGGGATCCGGATCGTAAGCTCTCCTTCCTCCTGAAGCTTCAGATTCCCGATCCGCTCTAACATCGTATTCGTTCCATAGCAGTGCGTTCCGTCATTTTTGAAGATCCCGAACCCGAATACGACTGAGTCCACTTCCTGATTCTTCCGGTATCTGACCACGATATCGATGGCTTCTCCGGTTCGGAAGCTGTTCCGTTCCTTGCCTTCGTCATTATACAGGGATACAGAGACGACCTCTACCTCCCGCTTGCCATAGCGTCCTTCTTCCTGGAACTTCTGTGAGCCGCTGTCCGGATTCGCAGATGTCACGGTCTCCGGTTGTTCTTTACCCTTATTCTTCAGCATCTCGATCCGACGCTTCCGTTCTGCTTCTTTGGCTGCGATCCGTTCCCGTTCCTCGCCCATATAGTCCAGATATTCCGGATGCACATCTCTCGGGCTGCCCTGTGCCCGGATCACGCCTTCATGGATCCAGATCGACCGTTCACAGATCTGCTCGATCTGACCCAGGGAATGGGATACGATAACAATGGTCGTGCCGGCAGCCTTGATCTCCCGCAGCCGGTCAAAGCATTTTGCCTGAAAATTGGCGTCTCCCACGGCAAGGATCTCATCGATCAGCAGGATATCGGCGTCTACATTGATCGCCACAGAGAATGCCAGCCGCATATACATTCCGGAGGAATAGGTCCGCACCGGATTATCGATAAAGTCCTCTAATTCCGAGAAGGCAATGATATCGTCAAGTCTTGCATCGATCTCCCGCTTACTGAGTCCGAAGATGGCTGCATTGGTGTAGATATTCTCCCGACCGCTCATATCCGGATGGAATCCGGCGCCTAATTCGATCAGACTCGATACCCGGCCGCTCATCTCGATCGTTCCGGAGTCCGGATACAGGATCTTGGACAGCATCTTTAAGGTAGTACTCTTGCCGCAGCCGTTATGCCCGATCAGACCGATGGCCTCTCCCTTCCTGACATCAAAGCTGATTCCTTTCAGCACCATCCGCTCTTCATAACGGTTCCGTTTCCAGAACAGGATACGCTCCTTCAGTTCATTTCCTTTATCGTAATACACCTTGAATTTCTTGGTGATATCTCTAACCTCGATCGCATTTTCCGCATTCATCTTACATTTCCTCCGCAAATCCCTTCTGAAGCTTCCGGAATACAATATATCCTATCACAAGGAATACCACGCCCACGACCAGCGCCTGCAGCAGGGTGCTCATCTCCGGCACCTGCTTATAATACAGGATGTCCCGATAGGCGAGTATGATCGGTGTCATAGGATTTAAGTATAATAATGTCCGGAACTTCTCCGGAACCATGCTCTCATCATATAATACCGGAGTTACGTACATCCATGCCATGGTCACGATGCCCAGTACATACTCCAGATCCCGGAAATATACCGTCAGTCCGGCGGACAGCAGAGCGAAGCCCAGACACAGGATATACTCTACCAGCATGACCGGGATCAGACATAGTAAGGCGATCGGATTCACCCCGACGCCCGATACGAGCAGTACCACAAAGATGACGATGAAGCTGTACAGCATATTGACGAAATTACTGGTCACACATGAGATGGGCATGACCTCCCGCGGAAAATAGATCTTCTTGACCATTTCCTTATTCATCATGACACTGCTGGCTCCGCTGGTCACGGAGGTGCTGAAGAAGATCCACGGCACCAGACCGACAAACAGATAGATATAGTATTTTTCAATCCCGTTCTTCATGATGACAGAGAATACAAGGGTATATACCAACAGCTGCAGCAGGGGGTTGATAAAGGTCCACATAAACCCAAGCACAGACCCCTTATACCGCCCGCGAAGGTCTTTCCGGACCAGGCTGGCGATCATCTGTCGATATTCATATAATTCCTTCAGTGCATTCACGTTCGATACCTCGTTTCTATTGTTAGCTTCTTTACTTAATGTTCGCCGCGATCACCTGTTCAAAGAGCTCGATGTATTTGCGGACGACCTCATCCCATGTGAAATTATCCAGAACGAACCTCCGTC
>CACZRT010000180.1 GCA_902783585.1 uncultured Lachnospiraceae bacterium
AAAATGCTATCCTGATCATAAGGATCCAACTGAAAATCATTTTTTATGATTGCAACCAAACCGTCAATACCTCTACGAAGATCCGTATAGCCTGCTGCAATATAGATGTGACTATACGCGGCATCATTTAACATGATTGACCACCTCCAGTACCATAGCGAGAAGATCTCTGGATGTATCTTGGGTTATAGTAATTGTAGCATGATTGATCTGAACCATCACTTTCGATTCCCGAACAGGATTCTCCTTGTTCTCATATGTCAACTCCGGGTCATAAGCAGGAGAAACAAGCTCGACGAGTGTTGGAGTGTTCGCACTGGTCAGTGCTTTTTTCCTGGCCATCCGTAACCAATAGAAATATGAATTTTCTGAAATGTCATGAAGTGCACAATAATCCTTAATCGATAGCCCCGATTCCATACGTTCTTGAAAAACCTGCTTCCAATGTGCCAGGCGAATTTGTTGTGTTTCTGATTGTGTTGTCATGGTAAACCTCCTGCTTGAAAAAAATGTGAAAACTGTATTAACTGCGAAAACTTGAAAAAGCTTTCTTAGATGCTTTCAGTTTTTACCATTATCTCAAAATGAGAGGTCTTTTACCATCCACGAACTATTTACCACTTACCCAAACTCTGCACGCCTAATACATTTTCTGCCAATTACTATTTTGTTTTCATTCTTGTTGTCCAATCAGGAAACTGTACAAACTTTGCCCTATCAGACAAGCCTCCAAATATTTAATTTGGCATACTTCCATAGACCAAAACCACCTCGGGTTCTAACTCGGCCAACATTGCTATAAGACCTTCCCGAAAATACCTCTTAGATTCAGCTGTTTGTATCTGCCCATATGTGCCAACAGATACAATGCTATGCTTATCAACACCTTGAAAGGCAACCTTTTCTCCAAGAAATTCATCTGTGTATGTACGTTCGTCGCCCCATCTTATATTAGGAATCACATATATCCCCTGCTGTGAGAGATAGTATCCTACAGCCCTATTAAGGTAAATATCTGCTATCTGTACACATAATGGAGCATCGATATACAATGAACAGTCTGGTGATATGACGCCTGGATACCTTTTCAAATCATCTACAAAATCCTCAGTATCAGTGAGAATTTCCCTGAAATTTTTATCATGTTCATAAAAACATACGAAATCACTTTCATCTGTACTACGTTCTCTGATTGAAAAAGGAACCATTCCTTTGGGAATAATTATTTCTTTTGGAGCATCTATATGAGGGATTTCAAATTTGCCATCAAAAAATGCTGTTTCCACAAGGCTGACTCTGAATCCCTCATCTACTAAATTCTCAACCTTTTTTCCCATTTTCATCCTCCCATATTAGTATTGCCTCTGCACTTTCAATACTTCCTGCAATATTATACTTGGCGCATTCCTCTGGGAACTTTAACATGAGATCTTTATAGCACTGAATAAGTTCTTTGCTAGGAACCTTCTCAACTACATCATCAATTACTTCGCTTATCCACGAATATTCTTCCGCTGTACAATCAATTTTTAGAAAATTGATTGTAGAAGGAATATCTTCAGTGAGAATTTCAATCTCTTTTTTCCAACACTGCTCAACTCCATATGTCCATTCATCATCAGTTTCTTCGCGCTGTTTTATTACTTCTCTAAACTTTATAATATCCATTACTTTTTACCTCGTTTCTTTGTAGGCTGATTTGAATCCGGAAAAATAGTAGCAATAATGCCATTTGTTCGAATCACACCGATTCGGACACCTTTCCACATTCCAAAAACTGGTTTCCCATCTTTAACTGATGTACTTTTATTGTGCTTTAAATTGGCCACATGTTCACCAGCACGTTTAATATCTTTGCTTGTCCATTCTTTAGGGAACCACGATTGTCCTGTACTTGATTGTTTGCGTTTTTCTTTATGGTTAGGGATATATCCTACTCTGACACCATTTGGATATGTCTTTACAACATGGTATTCTATGCCATATTTATCAAGTTCATTCATTCCTGCCTGACCGTGGCCACCCGCCTTCAACCTTATATGTTGATTCTTTCCAGGCTTTGTATAATCACCTTCATTTGAATGAACTATGGCATACTGGCTCGCAGAGCCCCTTGCCCCATGTGTATTTAAGGTTCTTCCTGTTTTAGTTGTACCCATAATAGTCCCCTCCTGTCATAATCGACAGACAAGGAACTAAAACAATTTCTTTAATCATATGTACCTCATCTTTCTGCCGGCATATTCGTTGGCTAAACAATAAAAATAATCTATTTTTTCATTGCTCTCATAGAAAGATTGTGGTAGAATAATTCTTATCTATTTAGGGAGATTCTACTGAATCTTTCGCCGAGAGAACGTATAGCTGCGCCAACAGTTATACGTTTTTCTTTTTTATTACAATCAAATCACATCACCCCGTCTTTCAATTAGATTTTATCAGCAAATTATTCTTAGCGAATAATATCTAATAACCCATAATATATATATTTTTTATTTCTCTGTTTACCGTTAGTTATAAGTA
Source organism: uncultured Lachnospiraceae bacterium (assembly GCA_902783585.1). Lineage (GTDB taxonomy): Bacteria > Bacillota > Clostridia > Lachnospirales > Lachnospiraceae > CAG-632. Next base: position 2,524 of record CACZRT010000180.1, read on the forward strand.
TTTTTTCGTCAACCATCATATTCAAAAGTCTATTTACACTTGTTAGCGGTAAATTTGTTTTTTCAACGATCTGCTTAGCTGTTGTAATTGGATATTGATATAGCATATTAATAACCGGCACTACATTAGACGATTTTGTAAAATTACATGCAATACTCATGTGTGCATCATATAGCTTGTTTATTGCTGTAACAATGCTGATATACTTATCACATTGTTTTGCAACTGTACCAAGAAAGAATTTAATCCATTCGTTCCAATCATCTTTATGCCTTATATTGTTTAAGAGGTTATAATATCTCAATTTGTCATGTTCAAGAGCTTCACTTATAAAAAAGCAAGGAAGTTCTATTTGTTTTGTATAATACAAATACAGTGGAATTAACATTCTTCCAACGCGCCCGTTTCCATCCATAAATGGATGTATGGTTTCAAACTGAGCATGTATGACTGCTATTCTTACCAAAGGCTTTAGCACATCTGATGGCTCATTGATATAAGAGACCAAATTATCCATTAGTTCTGGTACTTTTTCCGGAGCTGGGGGAGTAAATGTAATTGCATGTGTGCCGTCATTTTTCCCTATATAGTTTTGCTCCACCCTGTATTTGCCAATAACTTCAGGTTTTCTCACATTTCCATTCATTAAAATAGAATGCAGTTCACAAAAAAATTCATTTGAAAAGTTTTCTCTTCCCAATATACGAATACCTTTTTTTGAGGCATTAAAATAATTGAGAACTTCATTAATATTTTGATCAGCCTCATTTGGCTCTGCCTGATTTGTAAGTACTCCATCGAGTGTCGCCTGTGTTCCTTCCAGTAAGGACGAAGCCAATGCTTCTTTTTGCTGTAATGTTGGCATAAACCAGCTGCTTTCAAGCTTGCTATCAGCAATCTTCTCTTTATACACCTCAAGTTTGGCAGTAGCATCTATCAATTCATCCAAAAAACATGAATAATCAATGCTTCCATTACTTAAAGGTAAAAAACTTGCTTCATAAGCCATCTTATTACCCATATGTTCACCTCCAGAATTAATATAGCATTGTTAAAACCAAAAGTCAATATTTTTGGTTTTAAGAGCGATCTATATTCCAAATCAAACCACATTCAGAGGGGTGTTTTCAGCCATTTTTTCGCCAAAATATTGCTAACCTCCATATTTAGGTGCATTTTTTTATCAGACACCAATATCTGGTGTTTTGTTGTTTTGAATAGCAAATACCCATAAAACCATTTTTGGTTTTTAGGACTTATTCCCATTTGGGTCACATTATATATATAATCCCTGTATATGTTTCATTCACATATTTGCTAATGTCTTTATTTGCGCCAATAGTATTGCCTTTGTCTCATCATCTGTCATCCGGTCTAGCAGACTATTCACTTCCATAATAAAAGAATCCTCTTCCTTCTCCTCAACCCCCAGCAGATAATTCGGAGTAGTATCAAGACGAAAGGATTGTAATGCATGGACTTCTTAAAATTGATGGTATTAAAAATTTTCATCCTGTAACCGCCCTTAAGAAGGGCATTTCCAACCTCATTGACTACTGTGCCCTTGGGAGCGGTTCTCGGTGAGTGAAACGAACCGATGGAACCGCCCCTGCGATAGGTTCCGGATGGTTCAAGTCCTAAGGACGAAGAAGCATCCACATGAACCGAACCGTTCGGGTGTTTGTCAAGTACAGAATGAAAAAAGCAAAAAATAAAAGAGCCGATATACTACTTTTGGGGTGTATCGGATTGTGACATCGTGCAAACGCATTATATCATCATGCTGGAAACGGGAAGCGAAGAGAATCCGGATCTTGCATAATAGTTTCATGTCACAACCACATGGAAAAAAGGATGGGGATGGAAGGTAGTCTTCAATATAGATCAAAGGATATTGAATGAAGAGAGCAACGGGAAAAATGATTCAAAAATGATTCTTTTGGTTTAAAATAGTATTGGTAATTGAAAAGGTGTGATATAATACTTCTATATAGTTTTGGGGGGGGTGGTAATATGACGATTGACAGAATTCGGGATGTAACAAGTAGTTTTATATCGGAATATTCAATTAAAAGCATTATTTTATTTGGATCGAGAGCGGAAGGAACGAATTCTGAGAACAGTGATGTCGATTTAATTGTAGAATTTTTTATACCGGTTTCCCTAATCACGCTTTCAAAATTGAAAATTGATTTAGAGGAAGCATTAAAACTTGATGTTGATATTATTCATGGACCGGTTACAGACGATGATATGATAGAGGTAAATAAGGAGATTGTTCTTTATGCAGCATAGGGATGTTATAATTTAATAATTAAGCAATACAACCTCATCTTCAAAAACTTGAACATTCATTCCTCCATAATATAGGTGTAACTGAAAAATCACTTATATGATGGAGGTGTTTTTTATGAAGAGACATTTTATCTATGGATGCAAGGTTGATTTTTATACGGTACTTTGTACGGAGATTACAACTGCAATCTTTCTCCCACTGAGGTACCCATGGGAGCGGTTCCCGGCGAGTGAAACGAGCACAATTATCAAGCTTTCTGATGGATATGAGATTCAGGGTAATCTGGACGCCAAATTACTGATCATGACGGAGCATGGGATCAAAGAGGCGGAGCTTCCATTTAAACAGAAAGGGAATCGGTTTTATTGCGATCTTCGGGAGCTGCTTAACGATTTAAAGATTCCGTATGAAGAGTGCAGCGGAAAAGCATGTGATGATTCTTACTGGCAGCAGAGGGATTATACTTCAGAGGTCTTGTATTGCAAGGATGGCCTGATGGAACATATGGTAAGTCCGTACTGGGGAGAGCAGTATGAGCTGTACTTTGCGAATCGGAAGTATCAACCTAGTGCAGACGGACATGAGATTAAGATTCTTAGGTGGAATCACTGTGATGCAAGAACCTGGACGACGCTGGAACCATGGTTTCGATACCTGATCCGGACAAGAAGGAAAGTTGACCCCGGTAACTTCACGCGGATGTTAAGGGACTTGGATAAGCGGGATATGAGATTGTATATGCGGCAGAACGGGAAGGGATATGATTGGGTAGATTATAAGGACTGGTTCTACATGCGATGAGTGGGAGGAACACGCAGACAGCATGTGCGAACGATGAACGATAGGAATATGCAGACAGCTTGTGAGGGCGTTGAGTGAGGAAATTATGTGGACTGGTTTTGCAAGCGATGAGTAATAAGAACACGCAGATAATGAAAGGTATATGATATGGATATGGGAAAGGAGATTACGCGTATGGATAATAAAATGAAAGAATATCTTGGATCGGATTATAGTAATGATCATGTGAGGAACTTCTGTCTGTACTGGATGAAGGGGGCCAAATGCGGGGATACCGACAGGTATCCGTCTTACGATGAATGGCGTAAGGAGAATGATCTTGACTGTATGTATCTGGATGGTGATATGAGAGCTGATACCCTGATGAGTGCATGGACACCGATCAAGTGGGTGGTGGATTACTTAAATTGTGAGAAGGGAATGAAGTTCTATAAGAGGGCAAAGGACAAGGATGATCCGCATTATTATCTGAAGCTTCTTGCGGAGGACCGGGAGAAGTATCTTCCGGCAGAACAGGAATTGGTACAGCTTCTTGAACATTTTCTCACGCTTGTAGAGCTTCGGTGCAACTATATTCTTCTGCCGGACAGGGATATGAATACGGAAAGGTACAGAACCTATGTGAACGGAGAGGAGACGTGGCTGTTTGATGAGGTTCCGGCAATGCTTGCTCATATCTATGATAAGGATAGCCTTGGGAAGTATTTCTTAAATGAGAATGGCGAGCATGACCAGAAGCTGGTACGGGCATGGATACAGCGGGAGCATTTGGAAATGGGATTTCGGGATAAGAATATTGATAGAGCGAACATCCTGCCGCTGCTTTCTGATCTGGATGTTCGGACAGCCAAGTGGCTTACGGATGAACAGGAGATCAAGGAGGCGCTTCTCTATATGATCAAATTTCTGGAGATGCGTAAGAGAACCTTGGAGTTTGTGGAGGAAGAGCATAAGGCGCCTGATCCGGAATGAAAGTGTAGTCAGGCTGGACATTAATACGCCGGGACTGTAAAATGGATTGTGAAAATTCAACCGTCCTTGTTTAAGAGTTTTGATTCAATTGTAAGAACATCTGGAAATATTAATTTGATGCCTTTTCGTTGAAGTGCAAGTACCCGTTTAGCTTTTTCAATGAGTTTTTTCTCTAAAACGCCATCTACTCTGACGGGGATTTTCGTAACACTATCGATGTATTCGTTTTTTATGTAATTTGGTGTGATAGGACACATATTTTGGATGAGAAATGCTTTTTTATGACCAAGGACATCCCCAAATTCAAATGTATCACAGCGCTTATATTTTTGGAGTTTTTGATTGTAATACTTGTGATATTTTGAAACCTGAGATGAAAAAGGAATCATCCAGTATAAACCTGTGGAGGTATCTTGAAAAGCATAAAAACAAGGACGGTCATGGGCTTGACCATTGACAGTTTCCTTATTCTGCATAAGCATTGGATCAGGAAAGTCAATAAAGTATTGGTCATCGATATAGTAAAAATGTCCGTTATCCATAAAGTACTCCTTTAACAAATAAACTCCATTCGGAAGAATGGAGTTTAAAGCATTTGAACTCGACCTCTTGATGAGTCGCATGTCGAGTAGCGACACACATTTGAACTCGACCTTGTTTTAGTTGCATATCGAGTAGCAACAAACATTTGAGATAGTTTCCTATCTCTACTTAGAGTGTATAGTCAAATGTGTAGTCTGTCAAGAGGGTAATTCAAATTGTGCACATTATACCACAGCTATTATATGCTATTTTTTGTTTATCTATACTACAAAAAAAGCAAAACTTTGTGTGTCACGGCAAAATTTGAATTGCTTAACCCTTTTTTGGATTTATAAGTGCCACTGTTAATTTCAATGATTTAGTAATAGTTTCTAGAGAAGGTTTTTCAGATAAAGAAATGTCTGATATTATCAATATTATTAGAACAAACAAGAATAATATAATACAAACAGCCAGTGTCGATATTCTATAGTGAGGGCACTATTCTGGAAGAGGATGAATTCCGGATTGCGGATGTGGCCTGCCGAATGGACAACTTGCGTGCATGTGTTTGGAAACAGGGGAAAGATTCTATTCGTGAGGAGGATTGCAAGATTTTATATCTTATGATACAGAGTAGTATGGCTGGACATTATACGCCGGGACTGTAAAATGGATTGTGGGGATACATGTATAGCAGTTATATACGATATAGAAAGGGATACTGGCAATGAAAACGAGAAAGATAATAATCATAGCAATAGCTGTAATCGTACTTATCATTTTGGGAGGAGGAACGTGGTTTAAAATCGCCTCTGGCAGAAGAGAGGCACGGCAAAAGCAGGAGCAGGAGAATATGGCGATCGCATATATCGACTCCGGTGTAGAGGATTTCAACACGGATGACCTCAGAGAACATAAATTAACAATTCTTCAGGATATGAAGACTGCTTTACAGAATGATACCGGAGAGAATGAAGTGATTCATGCCAGATATACAGAGGCGATCTCCTCTATGACGTCTTATTTTATCGACGATTACTCACGGACATTAGAGGATAATACCATAGAGACCGAGCATATAGACGAGCTTACCTCTGCGGTAGAGCGATTGAAGGAATTATTAAGCGTGATAGAGCAGGAGCGGGCTGTTGTAAATGACAACGCTGTTGACGATATTGCCGGTCAGACACAAGCTCTGGTGGATAAATATGAGAATCAGATAAAAGAGCTGGAGAAGAAAGAGAAGGAGGAAGAAGAACGTCAGAAAGCAGAGGAGGAGAGAAAGGCGGAGGAAGAACGGAGAATAGCAGAAGAGGAGCAGAGAAAGGCGGAAGAGGCTGCTGCTGAAACTTCTTCTCAATCGGTTGCGAGTAAGACCCCGGAAACAGAGACTTCTGTAACAGAAGTTCAGACGACCGAAGTGCCGGCAACCACTCCGGTGCAAACCACAGAAGCTGCTGCGTCAAATGATAATGGGACTGAAAGGCATGGTGATGGCTATGTCATTCCTGGTCCCGTTTCAAATATTCTTTCATCTGGTAGAGGATATTCTAAACACTGGTTATGTGATGAAAATGGAAATATAATAGAAAGCACTTTATGGTATAGTGATATTTATGGATATGCTTATGATATAAATGGTAACTATGAAGGTTGGAATATTTATGATTATTAAAAGGATAAAATAATGAATACCTTATATACTATTGTGAATTACGAAGGCTTTATAAGAAGTTCAATAAGCATAAATTGAAAAGAAATATGAGGTGTCTTTTATTTGATGTCTTTTCAGGCATTCGATCGAGATCTATCATTGGGAGGAGCAGGTATGAGTACGTATGTGGTATCAGATATTCACGGAGAATATGATCTATTTATGGGAATGCTGGAGCGGATTCATTTCTCGGAGCAGGACATCTTGTATGTCTTGGGGGATGTGCTGGATCGAGGCCCGCATCCGATTAAGGTGCTGTTAGAAATGATGAAATACCCGAACATTATTCCGATGATCGGCAATCATGAGGTGATGGGGCTTACCTGCCTGCGGTTCTTAATGCAGGAAATTACAGATGATAACATTTCTAAGATTACGGATCATCCGGCGATCGTACAGAAGCTGATCAACTGGCAGATGAACGGGAGTGTTACGACGACGGATGAATTCCACAAGCTGGATATGGAGACACGGGAGCAGGTTCTTCATTATATGGAGGAGTTCATTCTGTATGAAGAGCTGACGGTGGGTGATACGGAGTATATTCTGGTGCATGGCGGCTTGGGGAACTTCGAGCCGGATCGTCCACTGGAGGATTATGATCTAGATGAACTGGTGTGGACACGACCGGATTATGAAATGGCATATTATGACGATATCTATGTGATTACCGGACATACCCCGACACAGGCGATTGAGGCAAATGACCGTCCGGGGTATATCTATCGGAAACACAATCACATTGCGATTGATTGCGGAGCCTGCCGCTATGATGGAAGGCTTGGGGCGATCTGTCTGGAGACCGGCGAGGAGTTCTATGTGGAGAAGGAGAAGATACGATGAATTATTATATCAGCGACCTGCATCTATTTCATAAGAATGTAACCAAAGCGGGCAGGGACTTTGATGACCGACCATTTGCAGATCTTGATGAAATGCATTCGTATATTAAGGAGCATTGGAACAGCAAGATAACAAATGGTGACACAGTATATATCATCGGGGATATGGCAATGCGCGGAACGCAGGAAGAGCTGATAGCGTATGTATCACAGCTTAAAGGACACAAGATATTGATTAAGGGTAATCATGATGATGTGTCGGATCTGCGTTACCGGAAGATATATGATGAAATCTCTGATTATAAGGAGATAACCGATAGAATCAGACAGAACACCGTCAAGCTGGTCTTGTTCCATTACCCGATATTGATGTGGAATCATCAGCACAGAGGCGCCATACTGCTGTATGGGCATGTTCACAATTCTATGGAAGATATTATATTTCGTGAATGTCTCGCCAGATTCAACATGGAAGATGCGGAGAGCCGCAGGTATGGCAATACGGATTTGCAGGCATATAATATTGGCTGTATGATGCCATATATGAATTATGAACCGCGTACACTGGAGGAAATTATAAGAGGAAGCGGCTATGGCGAACAGATTAAGTGAAGGGATTGTAGATGATGAAGATATGTCAAAGGATCGCTGTGGACGGTAATAGCTGCTGATAACTGCAAAGGAGAGGAATCAAGGTGATGATGTGAGACCGGGATGAATGCACAATTATGAGTTGAGGAGAATTGGATTAAGAAGAAGGAGGATACACATGGCACGAATATGGTTAGCCGGTGATACGCATGGTGAGGTCGATCTGGACAAGGTGACGGAGTATTTTGACGACCTGATTCTGTATGATGAGGTCACGAAGGAGGATTATCTGATCATACTTGGGGATGTCGGTGTATGCTGGGATGGCGGAGCCGGTGATGCATTTGTACAGGAATGTCTGCATAATCTTCCATGTACCGTGCTCTTCATTGACGGCAATCATGAGAACTTCGATCTTCTGGAACAATATCCGGAGGAGGAATGGCATGGTGGTAATGTTCAGTATATTCAAGAGGATATTATTCATCTCATGCGGGGACAGGTTTACGAGATCGGAGGCAGACGATTCTTCACCTTTGGCGGTGGGAATTCCATTGACCGGATGATGCGGACAACGGGGATCAGCTGGTGGCCGGAGGAGATGCCGTCGGATATCGAATATTCGGAGGGGCTGCGGAATCTGGAACATGTGGGGAATCATGTCGATTATATTCTGACGCACACCTGTCCGGAACATGTGGCAGAACAGTTAGTGCCAATAATGTATCCCGGAGAAGAACCGTTGCAGCAATACTTGGAAGAGATCTCTAAGTCTGTGGATTTCGACACTTGGTACTTTGGACATTGGCATATGGACGAGGAAGTAGAAGGACGGTATATCTGTCTGTGGAATGAGATCGTGGAGTTAGAGGAGTGAGTAACAGGAGAAATTCATCTTCGAAGCGGGTACTATATATGACGGAAATTACTGATATATGAGGTAGAGAGTAATTCTTATAACACAAGGGCAGGAAACCCGGTCGGGTTTCCTGCCCTTCTTTGGTATCGCAGAGCTGCCAATAGGAAGCTTATGTTGAATCAGATTCATAATTGTATTCACGAATTAGATTACTATGAACGGATCTGCTCCTATGAATCAAAGAACTGCTGTCCGTCATCGGTTACAAGCCGATCGGTTTTCGGATATTCGAAGATTGCCGGATTATCGGAATTGGAAGCGAGATAATCAGCAAATCTTGCCGCATACCATTTTGCCATTCCGAGGTTATGCATCAGATAATGCCCGCAATTCTTCGCCGTAGCGCCGGGTACTTCCTCTGCATCCTGTACGGATTGGAAGGCTTTCAGGATCAGTTCGTATATGTCCCGAGGAGAGCGGCCGCCCTTGAGAATGAGGTAGCATCCGGTCAGGCAACCCATCGGCCCCCAATAGATGATCTGATCTTTCCAGTCAGGCTCATTCCGAAGATACGTGGCAATGATGTGCTCGAGCGTATGCATGGCGGCTACGTCAACTGCCGGTTCCCGGTTCGGTCTTGTCAGTCTGATGTCATAAGTTGTGATTACGTCGTTACCGACCTGATCCTGCCGGCTGATGAATATGCCGGGAACAATGGCGGTATGGTCTACAGAAAAACTTGCGATTAATTCCATTATCATATCTCCCTTCTGTGTATCCGTGTGTTCGCTGCTTACTTGCAGCTACAGGTAGTTGTTATGTGTAATCACGGAGCGTCTGTCCTCTTATCATCGGTTCCGCGTACTGGATATGCTCCCGACCTCTCCTTCGTAATCGTGGGTGTGGGTCAAGAACATCGAATTACCTAGCGATATTATATGTGACACAGATCGAAGTGTCAAATGATAGTTCAAAGCATTTCTGCATTATCATATCATAACAGCATGCGTTCATAAGGCACGCGGGGATGATGCGAGAGGATGAGCTTGCAGGGATGGTGAGGCAGGACGAATTATGATTGAAAACCAATAGGTATAACGGTATAATAATTGTTGGAATCAGATATAAGTGGAAGGCATTAATAGATAGAAGCTATACATAGACAGAAGATGTAAATAGAAGACACGAATAGAAGATTTACATAGATAGAAGAAGTCAATAGAAGGCATAAATAGAAGATGTATAGAAGGTTTATGGAAATAATAAAGGACTGACAAGGAATCATGGGACTGCATATTAAGGATTATCCATATCTATATGAGACACATTTACATACGAATCAGGCGAGTGCCTGTGCGCATAATACCGGGGCGGAGATGGCGCGCGCGGCGAAGGAATACGGCTATACCGGGATCGTGGTGACGGATCATAACTGGGGCGGCAATACATGTGTTCCACGGACACTTCCCTGGAGGGAATGGGTGGACGAATTCACGAAGGGCTATCAGGATGCTTATGAATACGGGATTAAGCATGATCTTGATGTGTTCTTTGGATATGAGGCCGGATATAATGCTACGGAATTCTTAATCTATGGTCTGACACCGGAATGGCTGAAATCCCATCCGGAGATCAAGGATGCTTCGATCGAGGAACAGCTTGAACTGGTGCACAGCGGAGGCGGGATCGTGGTTCATGCACACCCATTTCGGGAGGAGAGCTACATTCCGGAGATCCGGTTGTTTCCGGACTATGTGGATGCTGTCGAGGGGATCAATGCAACGCATTCCTGCAGGCGCAGCCAGAGTCACAATAATCCTGCATTCGATGATCGGGCGGTAGCGTATGCGAGAGAGCATCATCTTCCGATGACTGCGGGGTCGGATGTGCACAGTATCGTGATCTTCGGCGGTGGAATGGCATTCAAGCGGAGAATGACCTCCATTCAGGATCTGTGTCAGGCAATTCTTGGCGGTGAAGATCATGCACTGACCAACGGAGATACGGTGTACGATAAGAATGGTGCCAGATTGTACGATGTGATTCAATAACACAGGTTGATTGAATTCTGTGTTCGGAAATGGTGATCAATATCAAAGCAGATATGGATGGTTTTATAGAAAATCTTGTAGTCAGAAGTGTACGATAGAATTAGGGAGGTCGGGTTATGGAGAAGGAAATATATGTATCATGGGAGCTGATGAATGATTTTCTGACAGACGCCTTTGTTGGTTATGGTGTGCCAAGGGAGGATGCCGCAATCTGTGCGGATGTGCTGTTAGAGTCGGACCGGAGAGGGATTACGAGTCATGGCTGTAATCGTTTCAAGCCGATCTATATTGACCGGATCAAGAAGGGAACGCTTCTTCCGGTAACGGAGCTGGAGATCATTAAGGAAACGCCGACAACCGTAGTCATGGATGCACATGACGGCATGGGTATGGTGGCAAGTCATCGAATGATGCAGATGTTGATCGAGAAGGCGAAGACGTACGGCATGGCAGGCGGCGCCATTCGGAATTCCACCCATTATGGGATTGCGGGCTATTGGACATCCATGGCGAGCAGGGAAGGACTGATCGGTGTAACGGGAACGAATGCAAGACCTTCGATCGCGCCGACCTTTGGTGTGGAGAATATGCTGGGAACGAATCCGCTGACATTTTCTCTGCCGACGGATGAAGAATTCCCATTTTGCCTGGATTGTGCGACTTCCATCGTGCAGAGGGGCAGGATTGAATATTATGCCAGAGAAGGGAAGGAGACGCCAGCGGGAACGGTCATCTCAGAAAATGGAACTCCTATGACGGATAGTGAGGCGATTCTAAAAGCCTTAGTTGACGGAACGGCAGCGCTGGCACCGCTTGGCGGTATCGGAGAGGAGCTGGCGGGCTATAAGGGCTATGGGTATGCGACGGTGGTAGAGATCCTGTCTGCAGCGCTTGCCGGTGGTCAGTATATGAAGGCTCTGACCGGTGTAGCGGAGGACGGAAGACCGCAGATGTATCATTTGGGACATTTCTTCTTTGTGGTCGATCCGGAGGCATTTGTCGGACGCGAGGAGTTCAAGAAGATTGCAGGTAATATCTGCCGGGAGCTGCGGGCATCGAAGAAGGCGCCGGGCAATGACCGTATCTATACAGCGGGTGAGAAGGAGTATCTGGTATGGCTGGACCGGAAGGATAAGGGCGTTCCGGTGACGAAGGCGGTGCAGAAGGAGCTGATCGAGGTCCGGGATGAGCTGGGGCTTAGTTACCGGTTTGCGTTTGAATGAATGGATTAATATAATACTATATGGAGGATGAAGCATGTTAGGTATTATCGGTGCAATGGATGAAGAAGTGGATCAGATCAAGGAGAAGATGACCGGGGTTCAGGTGAAGGAGAAGGCGTCTATGAAGTTCTTCCGGGGGAAGCTCTCCGGTAAGGATGTAGTCGTGGTGCGTTCCGGAATCGGCAAGGTGAATGCGGGAATCTGCGCGCAGATCTTAGCAGATGATTATCAGGTGGATGGGATCATTAATACCGGAATTGCCGGATCTTTGCGGGCAGAGATCAATATCGGGGATATTGTGATCTCGACGGATGCGGTACAGCATGATATGGACGCGGTGGCATTTGGCTATCCGTATGGTCAGATCCCGCGAATGGAGGTCCTTAGCTTCCCGGCAGATGAGAAGCTGATAAATGCGGCTTTGGAAAGCTGTCAGGCGGTTCTTCCGGAGCTTGGTACCTTCAAGGGGCGTGTGGCCAGTGGTGATGAATTCGTGGCAAAGAAGGAACGGAAGGATTTTATATCTGGGGAATTTGATGCGTACTGCTGTGAGATGGAGGGGGCTGCGATCGCGCAGGCAGCTTACTTAAATCAGATTCCATTTGTCATCTTAAGGGCAATCTCGGATAAGGCAGACGACAGTGCCCATATGGACTATCCAACCTTTGAGAAACAGGCAATCGCCAATTCGGTGAAGCTCATTATGGAGATGGTGACAAGGGTATAAGATCGAACGGGAGAGCTGGCAATGAAGGTGAAGAAGGAATGTCGGGAGGTCCGATTATCTACAGGCACACTTCCCTATACCCTCGAGCGTAAGAGAGTGAAGAATATGATCCTTCGGATCAAATTGGATGGTTCTGTATGGGTATCTGTCCCGAAACGTGTACCGATCTATGAGGTAGAACGGTTTCTTAGACAGGAAGAGGATTACATACAGCGTAAGCTTGAATTTTGTGAACGGGAGAGGGAGAAGAAGCGCCCGCCTCTTCAACTGGTGGACGGCGAGCAGATCTATTATCTTGACCGGCTGATGACGTTACGGATCCGGGAATGGCCATTGGAGGCTGTATGGATAGAGGGCGATGAGCTCTGTATCCAGGTGTCGGATCGTGAGAATCTGGAGCGCAAGAAGGAGCTGCTTCAGAGCTGGTATCGGGACGAGATGCAGACCATTTTTTCGGAACTGATCGAACAGGTATATCATAGATTCCGGGCGTACGGCGTGGAATATCCCGTGGTGAAGATCCGGAGCATGACGTCCAGATGGGGCTCCTGCACACCGCAGAAGAAGAAGATCACTTTGAATTCGTATCTGATTTTCCAGCCGCTTTCAAGTATTGAATATGTGGTGGTTCATGAGTTTGCTCATTTCATTCACCTTGATCATTCGAAGGAGTTCTGGGCTCTGGTGGAGGAGATTCTTCCGGATTATAAGGAGCGTAAGCGCAGACTGTCATTAGACCGTGTGCAGGGGATCTGAGAACAGATGACTTCGCGGTGATCTTGTAAATAAGCGGTCAAAGTCAGGAAGGCTGATCCGTTGATATGTGGCAGACAGGGAATGAATCATGGAAACGGAGGTATCGTATATGATCCGATTCTATAATGGCAAGGTGCTGATCTTCGCAGATGGAGATTGGAAGGTTCATACTGATTATGAGGTATGGGTGGAAGGTGACCGGATCGCGTATGTAGGTCCGATACATACAGATATTAGTGGTGCAATCAGTCCACCGGCTGCTTTGGTGGAGAAGCCTGTGTATAAGCAGGATCATCAATCGATCCCTTGTGAAACGGGGTTTGACCGTGAGATCGATCTTAGCGGCAATCTTCTGATGCCCGGTTTTAAGAATGCGCATACTCATTCCCCGATGACGTTCTTAAGATCCTATGCCGATGATCTGCCCCTGCAGGAATGGCTGTATCAGCAGGTATTTCCGATGGAGGATCAGCTGACGCCCGAGCTAATCTATGAATTCACCAAGCTGGCAATTCTGGAGTATTTGACGAGCGGGATTACGGCAAGCTTTGATATGTATGTGGAACCGGAGGCAAATGCGCGGGCGAATGTGGAAATGGGATTCCGTACGGTCCTGTGCGGTACTTTGAATGATTTCAAGGATTCGATACCGGCGCTTGAGGGGTTCTATCAGAGGTTTAATCAATATCACCCTCTGATCTCTTATCAGCTGGGCTTTCATGCAGAATATACAACCTCGGAGGGCTTACTGCAGGATCTGGCAGCTCTTGCAAATGAATATCAGGCACCCGTCTATACACATCTGTCGGAGACAGAGAAAGAGGTTGCGGAATGCCGCATGCGGTATGGAAAGAGTCCTGTAAAGCTGCTGCATGATCTAGGCATGTGGAACTATGGCGGCGGCGGCTTCCATGGCGTGCATGTTTCGGAGGAGGATCTGGAGATTCTTCAGGAATATGCGGCATATAAGAATAATGGTTCGGTTCAGATGGAGAATACGCAGAGCTTGGATAGTGGAAAGCCTCAGATTCAGATGGAAAAGAAATCCCCTGTGTATATCATTACGAATCCTGCAAGTAATGCAAAGCTTGCGAGCGGGATCGCACCGATCACAGAATATATGGCAAGGGGAATCCCACTTGCAATCGGAACGGATGGACCGGCAAGCAACAATGCACTGGATATGTTTCGGGAAATGTATCTGACGACGGTTCTTGCCAAGCTGAGAGATCATGATGCCTCTTCCTGTCCGGCGGAGGAGGTTCTGTATATGGCAACGATAGGTGGAGCTATGGCGATGGGACTTCAGGACTGTGACTGTATCGCGGAGGGGAAGCAGGCAGATCTGATCGTGATCGATCTTCAGCAGCCGAACATGCAGCCGGAGCATAACCTTGTGAAGAATCTGGTATACAGCGGTTCGAAGCAGAATGTGAAGCTGACAATGATCGCAGGTAAGATTCTGTATGAGGATGGTATCTTTCATGTGGGAGAAGAACCGGAGGCCATCTATGAGCGGGTTGACCGGCTGGTGAAGGGGATTAAGGCAAAAGTCGAGGGATTCTAGGGCGGAATTTGTCGATGTTATTAAGTTGAATATCATGGAACGGGAATGCAATACTAGACAGGAATCATCTTGGGCGCAGCAAGAGGGTTCCTGTTTATCATTTTAAATATCATCATGATTCAGGGGGAATTATTATGCAGAAAATATGGCTGTTCATTCAAAATCAGAGTGTCTTTGTGTATGTGATCGCAGGGCTTGCGTTTTTCGGTGTGCTTACCAGACTGATGCTGCAGGGCAAGCTTCACCGTCTGCTTAAGGCGTCGGAGAATATGGCGATGACAAAGGAACGGAATATGAAGACGATCCGTAATCATTATGAGAACAATCTGAATATGGATATTTCTGTGGATCACATAGAATCCTTCATTGAAAAATACATATTAAAGCTAAAATATGGGGGGATACCGATACACATATGGAATTCGCTTACGGTGGAATGTCTGATCTTAAGTGTTGCAACGGCATTTGTCGGGATCATCTATGCGATCCACAATGATTTCCCGGAGGTGTATATTGGACAGATCCTGCTTGCGGTGATCTTGTCCTGCGTGGTGCTCCTTACTATGGAGAATGCGTTCCGGCTGGAGTATTACTATGATCGTCTGGAAGCGAATATTGCGGATTATTTGGATAATAACTTAAAGAGCCGATTCGGACGTCCGTTGATCAAGCGTCGGGAACGTGCGCAGGCAGCAGGAATGGCTTTGGGAGAGATTGCAGGGCAGGCAGCAGGAATGGCGTCCGGACGGGAATGGAATCCGGCGCAGGCGCACAGTATAGATCCGGTAACGAATATGGAACAGACGCAGAATGACCGTTTGATCGCGGTGGCCAGTGAGATAGCGAATCAGCTGAGCAGACAGGGATACGCGAATGAAGGATTTGCGGACCACATGACTGCTGATCAGGAAGGAGTCAGTATCCGGACAGAGACAGGGTATGAGGAAGGAATGGTGGATCGAACGAAGACAGGCTATGAAGGACGGGGAAGCACCCGTCCTGCACCGGAACCGGAGGAGCTGGGAGGTGCTGAGCCGGAGGAGATTCCGGAATACGAGATCCGCAGAAAGGCGACGCGGGATATTGTTCACGGAGAATTGGCAAACGATCAGATCGCTGCCGGCATGGAGGATGGCAGCACGTATGGAACGGTAACGAAGCTGGAACGCTCGGAGCTTGACCGGCGGGATGCGGAGATCATAGCCGATGTGCTCCGGAATTTCTTCTCGGGGTGATGTTTCCATCCGGGAATCATCATCTACGAGAGAATGATATGCTTCATACCGGCATATAATGAATTATATTTTATAATATGCATATCCATGAATGCTTCCTGCTGCTTTCCAAGTTTGATAAGGGAATTTAAGGAAAACGGATAAGAGAGATCGGATCTGGTGAGGCTTCATGGACGGAAAGGTGTGGAGCAATGAGAAAATATGTATCGGCCCTATGTGTAATGGTATGTCTGATCTGTATGCTTGCCGGCTGTGGGGATACCTCTGTCATGCGGTATAATACCGGGGATGATGGGGGGCAGACTGATGAGACACAGATAGGTGATAGACATTCCCCGGGTGATTCGCAGGAAGGTGCACTTTCATCGGGAGAGAGTGGGGATCAGGAACAGGAGGACATGAATTCTGCGGGTTCACCGACCGCAGCTGCAGCTACGGAGATTGTAGATCGTCCGGACAGTGAGTATGATGCCATCAGTAATTCCCTGCAGGCGTGGTGGTTTAAGCGGAGAGATGACCATACGATATCCGGCTGTCAGGAGGATTTTGATATCAGTCAATATCATGCCTATTATGTCAATGCGGATGCATCGGAACCGGTGATTTATCTGACCTTTGACTGTGGATATGAAAATGGATATACGCCTCAGATCCTGGATGCTTTAAAAGCACAG
Source organism: uncultured Lachnospiraceae bacterium (assembly GCA_902783585.1). GTDB lineage: Bacteria > Bacillota > Clostridia > Lachnospirales > Lachnospiraceae > CAG-632. The sequence goes on from CACZRT010000180.1 coordinate 19,357, forward strand.
AATGTGAAGGCGATCTTTTTTGTGACACAGCATTTTGTGGAGGATCAGCCCGAGCTTGTAAAACGGATGAAGGAAGAAGGACATCTGGTGGGAAATCATACGAATCATCATCCGAGCCTGCCTTCCTTAAGTATCGAGAAGCAAAGGGAGGAGATCACAAGCTGTGCAGAGAAGATGAAGGAGCTGACCGGGTATGATATGGATCCGTATGTGCGTCCGCCGAAGGGGGAATACAGCGAGCGTACTCTGCAGCTGCTGGAGGATATGGGATATTGTACGATCTTCTGGAGTATGGCGTATCTGGATTATGAGGTGGATAACCAGCCAAGTCCGGATTATGTCGTGCAGCATTTTGTCAAATATGTCCATCCGGGTGCTGTTCCGCTCTTACATAATGTATCCTCTGCCAATGCACAGGCGCTGCCGGAGTTGATCGAAGCTATGCGGGAAGCGGGGTACCGATTTGGCAGTATTGATGAATTCTGTCATTTTTAGTGGAAGGAAGCCTAATCTTACAATAATACGTCATATTTATTCTTGAATTTCATAAGGGGCTTTGTTACAATAAGGAATGGATTTGTATAACCAATGATGGATGAAAAGGAGACGATTCGATGGATTACAATATTAGTTTTGATTACAGCAATGCCAAGTTCATGATCACAGACGAAGAACTGTCTGCCATGAAGAAGCGGGTACTTGAGGCGAAGGAAGTGCTTGTGAATAAGACCGGAGAAGGTAATGATTTCTTAGGGTGGATTGACCTTCCGGTGAATTATGACAAGGATGAATTTGCACGGATCAAGAAGGTAGCGAAGAAGATTCAGGAGGATTCCGAGATCCTGATCGTGATCGGTATCGGCGGTTCTTATCTTGGTGCCAGAGCTGCGATCGAGGCACTGCGTCACAGCTTCTATAATGTGATCCCGAAGGAGATGCGTAAGACTCCGCAGATCTTCTTTGCAGGTAATAATATCAGCTCTACCTATCTGGAGCATTTGATGGAGGTTGTGGAAGGACATGACTTCTCTATTAACATTATTTCTAAGTCCGGAACAACGACAGAGCCGGCGATCGCATTCCGTCTGTTCAAGCGTATGCTGATCGAGAAATACGGTGAGAAAGAGGCGGCCAAGAGAATCTATGCGACTACGGATAAGGCAAAGGGAGCGTTGAAGCAGCTGGCGGATGCAGAAGGCTATGAGTCCTTCGTAGTACCGGATGATGTAGGAGGACGTTTCTCCGTGCTTACCGCTGTCGGACTTCTTCCAATCGCTGTATCCGGTGCTGATATTGACCGTTTGATGGAGGGTGCGGCATATTCCAGAAACTACTGCCTGACCTCCTCCTTAGAAGAGAACTTCGCACTGCAGTATGTTGCAGTTCGTAATATCCTGTTGGAAAAGGGCAAGACCATGGAGATTCTTGCCAACTATACGCCGTCCGTTCACTATATCGGTGAGTGGTGGAAGCAGTTATTCGGTGAGTCTGAAGGTAAGGACGGCAAGGGATTATTCCCGGCAGCAGTTGATTTCACGACCGATCTTCATTCCCTTGGACAGTTCATTCAGGATGGTACGAAGAATCATATCGAGACGGTCATTGATGT
>CACZRT010000181.1 GCA_902783585.1 uncultured Lachnospiraceae bacterium
CTTCTATCTGATGTCACGGGGAATCTCCGAGGAGGACGCCAGAGCCATGATCGTCAGTGGATTTGCGGATAATGTGGCGAAGGAGCTTCCGCTGGAATACGCGGTTGAGATGAACAATCTGATCCGGCTGGAGATGAAGGGCTCGATCGGATAGTGAGATTATAAGCATTATAGAATGAGGAAAGATCATGAAAGAAATCAGTATGAATCATTTACCGGCTCCGACATGGAACTGGTTACATGTGAATGATAGACAAATCGCGCTTCCGGAGGAAGTGAAGGCTGCGGTTATCATGACGGAGCAGTTTCCGGATGGGGTTAAAGTGACCGGCATACCGGAACAAGCGTGTGAACAGGACATAGACGATTGTTGGAAAGCCAATGCGGAACAGGTGAAATTGGGTGATCAGAAAGATAGCGAACTGCTTGCTTCTATGGGACTTGACGAGATTGAAATGAGTGCCGGAAAAGCGGTGGATTCCTATGTGAAGGATGCCTCCGTGAATACTGTTCTGTATAAGGTAGAATCCGGCGTGAAGGTAAGCGAGCCGCTTCGGATCAAATATGATTATTCATCTCCGGAGAATGTAGCAGCTATGACGAAGACGGTAATCGAGCTTGGTGAAAATGCAGAGCTTAACCTTGTATGTCTGATGACAGGTTCGAAAGGATACGGTGTCAGTGATACCCGGATCCGTGCGGCGGCAGGAGCAAAGCTTAACTTAGTTCATGTCTATCTGACAGACGAGGCGCAGCATATCCTGTCGACCATTGGAGGCCGTTATGAAGATGCGGCGGGACTTCAGCTGATCGAGGTCGTAACCGGCAGCAGTGATCTGACGATCGGATGCCATGCGGATCTGAACGGGAAGAGAAGTTATTTGAACATTGATACCGGATATTATATGGAACAGGACGGTATGTTGGATGTGAATTATGTTGCCCGTCACAGAGGCTGTGATACGGATTCCAAGATTGTTGTAAATGGTGCCCTGAAGGATCGGGCGACCAAGAATTTCCGCGGAACCATTGATTTCATCAAGGGATGCAAGGGCGCCAAAGGCGATGAAAGAGAAGATATTCTCTTGATCGATGATAAGGTGCATAATCGGACAGTGCCGCTAATTCTGTGCGCAGAGGAAGATGTTGAAGGCGGACATGGTGCTTCCATCGGTAAGCTCTCGGACGAGGTGCGGTTCTACTTCCAGTCCCGCGGAATCTCGGAGGAAGAGATCGTTGATCTGATGGCAAGGGCGAGAATTGATGCGGTAGCAGGGCGGATTCCGGATGAGGTTACAAGGAAGCTGATCCTGAATACAGAAAAATAGTAGTTAAGTGAATACGATCTGTAAGGGCTATAGTACAATAAAGCTATATTGGATATTGGCTGAAAACAATAGCACATAAGACTTATATTTAATGGATACTATTACGTTTTATAAGAAACGATAGTGAATTATGACAGGAGGACGACCATGCTGGATATAACAGAGATCAGAAAGGATTTCCCGTTCTTTGATAAATATACACTTGCATATTTGGATAATTCTGCGACAACCCAAAGACCACGGCAGGTAATCGAGGCGGAAGCGGATTACTATTACTATCACAATTCCAATCCATTTCGCGGCTTGTATGAATTATCCATTGATGCAACCGAGCGGTATGAGGAGGCAAGAAGAAAGACCGTAGCCTTTATTCATGCATCTTCCGAGAAGGAGATCATATTCACACGTAATGCTTCCGAAAGTCTGAATCTTGTCGCATATTCTTTATCGGAGCTATGCTTACATGAAGGTGATGAGATCATCACAACAGTTGTCGAGCACCACAGCAATATGCTTCCTTGGACGCATGCTGCGGCCCGGCATGGAGCAACCGTGAAGTTCTTAGAATGTGAGGAAGATGGAAGCTTTTCCATTGAGAAATATAAGAGCCTGCTGACGAACCGAACGAAGATCGTTGCCATGACAGCCATGTCCAATATCTTCGGACGACTGATCGATGTCAGGCAATTTGCCGATCTGGCACATGAGACAGGTGCTTATTTCGTTGCGGACGGCGCACAGAGTGTACCGCATTCCAAGACCGATGTACAGGCAATGGGAGTCGATTTTCTGGCATTTTCCGGACATAAACTGTTGGCTCCGATGGGAATTGGCGTCCTCTATGGAAGACAAGCGTTGTTAGAGCAGATGCCGCCATTTCTGACGGGCGGAGAAATGATCGAATATGTATCCTTAGATTCTGTTACCTATGCCGATCTGCCACATAAGTTCGAAGCAGGAACAGTGAATGCGGGAGCTGCGGTCGGACTTGGTGCGGCCATCGATTATCTGACCGGGATCGGATTGGATCAGATCGAAGCCAGAGAACAGATGCTGACCGAGATGGCATTCGATGGACTTAAAAAAATCCCGCATGTTCAGGTATTAGGATCCAATCAGGCAAAGGATCATCATGGAATCCTAACCTTCAAGATCGATGGTGTTCATCCTCACGATATAGCTGCGATCATCGCAGATGCCGATGTGGCAGTACGTGCCGGTCATCACTGCGCCGAGCCGCTGCACCAGTTTATCGGAATCCCATCCACGACCAGAGCCAGCCTGATGTTCTATAATACAGAGGAAGAAGTACAGCGGTTCTTAGATATCGTCAAGGATATTCGGCCGATGATGGGGTATCAGGAATAGAACATGACTTAAGTATAAGGAGATATATGGTATGCAGTCACGTACATTTTATAATGAAATTCTAACGGAGCATAATATTCATCCGATTCATAAGGTAAAATTA
>CACZRT010000182.1 GCA_902783585.1 uncultured Lachnospiraceae bacterium
GATCTTGCCCAGCATTATATGGGCTGGTGCACCTATCGGGCCTCAAATTGGCATTATCCGCTGGGACTGATGGACGGTGTGTTATATCCGAATTCTATCTCTGTCTTCTTTACAGATTCTATCCCTTTATTCGCTTTTCTGTTCAAGCTGCTGTCCGGAATTCTGCCGGAAAGCTTTCAATACTTCGGTCTATTTGGGTTCTTATGCTATTTCCTGCAGGGAGGCTTCGCCGCCTGTCTGATCTTCCATTATACCAATAAGAAGATCTATTCGATCATAGGATCCCTGTTCTTCTCCGGATCTTTGCTCATGATGTGGAGAATGTTCACTCATACCGCTCTTTCAGCGCATTTTCTGATCCTTGCGGCACTGTATCTGTGGCTATGTAAAGATTTGGTGCTGTCAACCATAAAAAGCATTCTGCTCTGGACAACCCTCAGTCTGGCAGCGCTTATGATTCAGGCATACTTTCTTCCGATGGTGTGGGGATGTATGCTGTGCAGCATCTTGGGACAGTTCCTGTCAGTGCATTCCGAATCTTTATCAAATTCGGCTTCCTTCTCTGATACCAATTCTGCTTCCAATTCCGATATTGCTTATAATGCTGCATCTGACTCTATTTCTCGTCCTGTTCCGAATAAATCCTCCTATTACAAACATCTCATTATACGAAGCATTCTGACGGTTCTGATCGCCGGACTTACCACCCTGCTCTGTGGCTTTGCCTTCGGCATGTTCTACGGAGATATGCCGGTATCCGGAGAATCCTACGGTATCTTCTCATTTAATTTGAACGGCTTTATCAATTCACAAGGACTGACAGTATTCCTTCCGGAGCTTCCTCTTGCAACCCCATATCAGGTGGAGGGACTGGCCTATCTCGGTATTGGTATACTGGGATTATGCATCATCGGCGGAATTGCGTGGTTATACCACACCTTAGTGAACCACGGTCAATCCGATCATCCCCGCCTATTCACAAAAGAACATATTCGCAAAGCGATTCCATATATGATCTTCATTCTTGTATTTCTCTGCCTGGCACTTGGCTATATTATAACTCTTGGTTCCCATCAGATGACTCTCCCGCTTCCGGAGAAGATCCTGCATCTACTTGCTATATTCCGTTGCAGCGGAAGACTGATCTGGCCGGTCTACTACCTCATTCTATTGGGTGCCTGTCTGCTTCCGGCATATTATCTGCCTGACAACCATCTGCCGTTGATCGTTCTGATCCTTGCACTGATCCTACAGTCCGTTGATCTGTCCAGCTATGTGAAAACCCGCTTAGATAAGTTCCATACTGAAGAACGACAAGTCTATGCAACACCTCTTACCGATCCGGTCTGGGAAGAATGTGCGAATCGATACCGGCACATCATGTACTATCCAGATGTCTACTGTCTGTACAGCACGAAGAAGAATGAAGGCTATGCCATTCAGATCTATGCTTACCGGCATTCCATGACTATGAATTACATCTATTTCTCACGCAACCTAAGTGACACCATCAATGAACGGATGTATCGGCATTTTGAAGCACTGGCTGACGGATATACCGAACCGGATACCATGTATATATTCCCGGATCAGTTTCCGGTAGGCGATTACGGTCTGCATTATTACTATGTAAATGATATTCTGATCGGCACACCGGATGAACTGGAATCCGGGGAAGAGATCGGAACACAATAATTATTTGCGCAACCGGAGATTCATTACCGGATCATCAGACCATGAATCCCGCAATTACCAATCCTGCGATCACTCCGGCTGCAGTAGCCAGCAGACCTCCCGACAGGATCCATCTTGGTTTCCTTACTTTAACCGCTACCAGATAGACCGACATCACATAGAACATACTTTCCGTACAGCTCATTATGATAGATACCATCAGACCGATCTTCGAATCCGTTCCATATTCCTTGAAAATATCGAAGACCAGTCCATTTGCCGCAGATGTTGAGAATAGCCGGATCAATATTACCGGGATCACTTCTGCGGGAATGAATAATCGTTCTGCTGCCGGGGAAATCATCTTAGATACCAGATCCATAGCACCGGAATTCCGAATAATCCCGACTGCCAACATCAATCCCACCAGAGTAGGCGCGATTCCAATTACGATCCGAAAGCCATCTTTCACACCTTCCACAAAGATGTCATAGACCTTTTCCCGATTGAGAATTCCATATCCCACAATATAGAAGATAACGAGTGGGATCATAAAGCTTGAAATAACCATGATCACCTGCATATAATTTACTCCTGCCTTTTGTTTTTTTGAATACTCAGTATCCGGCAATATATAATAATATATGCCGGAAGTATCTGATATCATTCAATACCATGTTATGATAGAAGAAACTCAGGAAATGCTCTTTAAACAAAAAAACCGCAACCCATTGATCTCTCAACGATTGCGGTACTTAAATAATAAGAATCGGAATGACAGGATTTGAACCTGCGACCTCTTCGTCCCGAACGAAGCGCTCTACCAAGCTGAGCCACATTCCGATACAGCTTTTATACTATAACACATTTGTTCCAAAAAGGGAAGAGGAAATTTTTCCTCTTCCTTAATTATTTTTCACTCAATTATGGATAATACTGAATTTTCCTTTTTTTCTATATGATCATCCGATGATATAGGAAGACCTTATATGATCTCTACATATGGAAGAATTTCTTATTCTCATACTTCGGCTCACAGGTAAGGTTGATTCCTAATTTCTTAAACACACCTATATCTACCTGCGATAAGATCACAGAGGAATGTACCTCTAACCCCCGAAGCTCCGGCAGCTTGGCATAGGCGGCTTTGGCAACCGGATTTGTGATCGCTTCGATCGACATGGCGATCAAGATCTCATCAATATGTAAGAGCGGATTGTGATTTCCAAGATAATTGACCTTCAGCTCCATGATCGGTTCGATGATCTCCGGTGATAACAGCTTTACGGAATCATCAATTCCCGCAAGGTATTTTAACGCATCAAAGATCATCGCAGAGGAAGCACCAAGCAAGGAAGAGGTCTTGGCGGAAAGGATCGTCCCATCCGGCATCTCGATCGCCGATGCAGGTCCGCCGGATTCCTCTGCCCGAATATTCGCTGCCTTCACGACCGGACGGTCCGCAATAGACAGTCCTGCCTTCTGCATGAGGATATCCGTCTTCTGTACCATGGCGTCTGTAGCATCGCCTTTTCTCCGGTCACACTGTGTCTGATAGAAACGGCGGATGATCTCCTGACTGGCTGCTGCCTGAACAACCTCATCATCTATAATACAATGCCCCGCCATATTCACACCCATATCGGTCGGAGACTGATACGGACTGACGCCGGAGATCTTCTCAAACATAGCCTTCAGAACCGGAAATACTTCGACATCCCGATTATAATTCACCACAGTCTCACCGTATGCTTCCAAATGGAACGGATCGATCATATTCACATCATTCAAGTCTGCCGTTGCAGCCTCGTATGCCAGATTCACCGGATGATTAAGCGGCAGATTCCAGATCGGAAAAGTCTCGAACTTCGCATAACCGGCTTTCACGCCACGCTTCTGCTCATGATAGAGCTGGGACAGGCAGGTTGCCATCTTACCACTGCCCGGTCCCGGTGCCGTCACAACTACCAACGGTCGCGTCGTCTCGATATAGTCATTTCTTCCAAAGCCCTCATCACTTACAATGAGCGGAATATCCGATGGATAGCCCGGAATGATATAATGGCGATATACTTTCAGTCCCAAAGACTTCAATTTCCGTTCGTAAGCAATCGCTGCCGGCTGCTCAGAGAACTGAGTGAGTACCACACTTCCCACATACAGTCCATTATTCGTAAATGCATCGATCAGGCGAAGCAGATCCATGTCATATGTAATCCCGATATCACCGCGCACCTTATTCTTCTCGATATCACCCGCCTTAATGGCGATCACGATCTCAGTCTGATCCTTCAGCTGCTTCAGCATC
>CACZRT010000183.1 GCA_902783585.1 uncultured Lachnospiraceae bacterium
ATATATAATTGACGGGAGGTCTCTGATACATTCAGACTGTTCTCAAAGAATTTATTAATGGTTGTCAAAGTCTCTTCATCAAATTCATCCGGAGACTTTCCTTCAAAGATCTCCTTGATGAACATCTTGCAAAGCGGGATCGGCAGCTGATAGATCAGACGTCCGATACCAAGATTGCTGTATGCGATGATATTGCGATTGCTGTAGAAGATCTTGCCAACATCCAGTGCCATCTTTGCTTCCTTGTAAGAACGGGATACCTCCTTGATCTCATTCACGATGGTTCCGTATGCTACATGCACCGTAGACATGGCTTCCGTATTCAGCATATCCACGATCACCTTAGCGGTCTTGCTCAGATCATCGTAGTTCTCATTCGCCTTCACTTCTTTTACAAGAATGATATTCTTCTCATCTACTGCCGTAATGAAATCCTTGGACTTCGCGGAGAAGATATTACGCACGGTCTCTAATGCATTGTTATCCTTCTCGGTCTTCGTCTCAATGATAAATACGATCCGGCGCACATCGGTATCAATATGCAGCTTCTTGGCCCGATTGTAGATATCTACCAGCAGCAGATTATCAAGCAGCAGATTCTTGATGAAATTATCCTTATCAAACCGCTCTTTATAAGCGACCAGAAGATTCTGCACCTGGAAGGCTACCATCTTACCGATCATATATACATCATCATTCTCGCCCTTTGCCAAGATTACATATTCCAGCTGGTTATCATCAAATACCTTGAAGAACTGATATCCCTGCAGCACCTGACTCTCTGCGGGGGAATCCACAAAAGCGAGTACCGCCTTCTCATATTCATCGGCATCCCGAAGCGTTGACGCCAGAATTTTCCCTTCGGTATCCATCACGCAAAGATCCACACGTGTAATGGACTTAATTCCCTCAATCGTATCTTGCAGAATCTGGTTTGATATCATGTTCCCCACTCCTTCTCTGAAATATATCAAGTAGCTCTTGCCCTACATAACATTCCTTCTTCGCATGATCGACGAGCACCTCAAAACCTTCGGTTTTTCGGTGTCTACTTTGTACGCATTTTGACTAGGCTCGAAAAAACCTCGCCAAGTCAAAAAAGTGCGTTGCACTCATCGCCACACCCTTCACAGCTTCACTGCTTAAGTCACGAGCTTTCGTCGTGCGCCCCTCACAGCTTCGCTGTTTGGTCACAGGCTTTCGCCCTATACAGCTGTCGTCCGGCAAATTGTCTTACGAGCAAGCTCGACGACCATTTGCCATCCGCCACCTCTGCACGGCTCAATGCATCCTTGCACATTATAACATAAAAAAACAAGGAAATACATTAAAAAATGCATTTCCTTGTAAAAATTCACACAATTTTCAATTTTATGAAAGAAAATCGACTAGTTAACAATTACCTGCTCTGTTTCCTTATCGAAGATATGAATCTTAGAAAGGTCAAATGCAAGCTGAATGGTATCGCCAGGTCTTGCAGTTGTACGAGCGTTAACTCTTGCTGTGATATCGAACTGATCGATCGTGAAGTACAGATATACTTCAGCACCAAGCATTTCATAGATGTTAATCTTAGCATCAATGATGGACTCCGGTGAAGACTCAATGAAGAGCTGCTCGTCATGAATGTTCTCAGGACGAATACCTAATACAACTTCCTTATCAATGTAGTTCATCTCGATCAACTTGGCAGCCTTGGTATCCGGTACCTTAATTGAATGAGAACCGAACATCAGAAGTACATCGGATCCGGACTTAACAACCTTACAATCAATGAAGTTCATAGGAGGCATACCCATGAATCCGGCAACGAACAGGTTGCATGGCTTATCATACAATACCTGAGGAGTATCTACCTGCTGGATAATACCATCCTTCATAACTACGATTCTGGTACCAAGTGTCATAGCCTCGGTCTGATCATGTGTTACATAGATGATGGTTGTCTGCAGTCTCTGATGTAACTTAGAAATCTCAACACGCATCTGAACACGGAGCTTAGCATCCAAGTTAGACAAAGGCTCATCCATCAAGAATACCTTAGGCTCACGCACGATAGCACGTCCCATAGCAACACGCTGTCTCTGACCACCGGACAAAGCCTTCGGCTTACGATCTAACAAATGCTCGATATCAAGAATCTTAGCAGCTTCATGAACCTGCTTGCTGATCTTCTCAGCAGGAACCTTTCTTAACTTCAGACCAAATGCCATGTTATCAAACACGCTCATATGCGGATACAAAGCGTAGTTCTGGAATACCATCGCAATATCTCTGTCCTTAGGCTCTACGTCATTCACAAGCTTATCGCCGATCCACAGCTCACCCTGTGTGATATCCTCCAAACCTGCGATCATACGTAATGTTGTAGACTTACCACAACCAGATGGTCCTACGAAGATAATGAATTCCTTATCTTCAATTTCAAGATTGAAATCCTTAACGGCATTGAAACCATTCGGATAAATCTTATACACGTTCTTAAGTGATAAACTAGCCATTTACTATTCCTCCTTGGATTCTGTTTAAATTCTGACTAACGATAGGACTATCATAATACATTTCATTTTTTAAAGCCATATTACTATTCAACAAATAAACGCTTTCCATTTTGTGAATTCTGCATATTGTTTTAATTTTTTATGCAAATCTATTAATTTTTTGCGATGTTTATAGTGTATTCTGCCCTAATCCCTGCGCTCTCATCAGATTCTTGAAGTGTCCTCCAAGGAGTGAAACCCTTCACCCAGAGTATCCGCAGCATCCGCGACAATGACAAATGCCTTCGGATCGATCCGAAATGCCGTCTCCTTCAGCCGGATCATCTGCTTTCTTGAAACGACACAAAGCAGCATATATCGATGCTTTCCCGTATGCATCCCCACCGTTTCGATTCCGGTAACTCCACGTTCCATATCGTGCATCAGACTGGCCGCGATCGATTCGGCACGATCCGAGATGATGTATGCCATCTTTGAGAACTGCAGTCCATTCAGGATACTGTCCGATACCCGCATGACAATGTATATGGAGATCAATGCATATAAAGCATGCTCCAGATCAAATACCAGAATACAGGCGGTCAC
>CACZRT010000184.1 GCA_902783585.1 uncultured Lachnospiraceae bacterium
AAGAGCTGGTGGAAGCTGATGGGTGGTATCGGAATCCTGCTTGTGGGGATTATCGCATGGACACTGATCCATAGAAGGATCGTGAGCAGTAAAACAGAGATGGATAACAGCATTAAGAAGTCAGTCGGTCAAAATAATGATGAAAAAAGCAATGATGAACAGATCGATGATAAAAAGAGTGATGATGAAAAGAACGATGATAAGTAGGTCAAATAGATTCCGTAGATCCATGGCGAATGCAGGTTTCCATGAAGAAAACATGATAAGCCGCCTGATGCGCAGACGACAGCAAAATGACCGCATTAAAATAGAAATGTGGCTTGCGCTTGCAGGTGCGGTCTGCGGCGTGGTGTTTCCGATACAGGGAATCCGATTCTATCAATATATCACAAGTCCCATAGAGTACATATTGGAGGCGCCTGATTCAATATCGGATATAGACAGTGCTGCCATACAACTAGCTGATGTCCCTGCATATGAAGCAGCCGGTGTATATAAAGATCAGGATATCACTCTGCTTATAGGTGATATCCCAATATCTGTGCATATGAAAGCTGTCTCTAAGGAATATATGGAGGCGGTATGCGGACCGGAAGGAATCGATACGATTCAAAGCATGCCGGTCTTCTATGTCAGTAACCAGACGTACCGGGACGTTCGGAAGATGTTGGATACCGGCCGAGAGGGAAATGATGATAATGAGACAAGCAGTTTGGATCGTAATCTCCTGGGCAGGATCTTTGACAATACGGAAGAAGAAAACGAAGAGGAATTACAATGCTCATATAGGAAGGATGAGACAGTAGGGAAAGCCAGGCTGGTTCCATTATCCTTAAGACAAGGGATGGATCAGGCGGATGGACATTATGGCTATATGATTGAATCCGGTTATCATTTGACGAAGGAACCGGATGGGATTCTGTTGTGGTGCAGCAAAAAGGATCTTGACGGGAGTCAGATACAGGCAATCCGGGCTGCCGGTGGTCAGATACAGGATTCATCCGGGTATCAGATCAGGGAGAAGGAAAAACAGATCTATTGGATAGAGCTTCGGAACTGGGGAATTATCGGTATGATGTGCTGCGGATTTGTTTGGATCCTGCACAAATATGGAAAATAGAGAAATGAAGTAACGAAGAAATCATTTTTTGTGTTATTGACAACTAAATATAGTTAGTGTATACTAACCACAAAGACAATTCTTGAACGAATGAGAATAATTGTCATTTGTATACTCTAATTAAAGGTTGTGATCACCGTGAGTGAGAAGGAAGTTATTATTGATAAATTAAAGAAACGCGGCTATCGGATTACGAAGCAGAGGAAGATCCTTCTGGATATCATATTGGAGGATCAGTGTACCAGCTGCAAGGAGATCTATTATAAAGCGTCTAAGCAGGACAGTGAGATCGGCGCGGCGACGGTATATCGAATGATCAATACCCTGGAAGAGATCGGTGCGATCAATCGGGGTAATATGTATAAGATTGATTGGGAGGAGTCGAAGGGAACAAGGAGCGCCTCGGAGGATGAGGAATGCACCATTGTATTCGAGGATGACAGTAAGCTTCAAATTCCGCATCAGATCTGGAATCAGGTAGTGCTGACCGGACTGGAAGCCTGTGGCTATGGGCAGAAGCCGGCGATTCGGAACATTGTATTGGAGGCAAATTAGTCTCGGAATACAGGGAATTAGAACTTGCAGATAATGATTCGGTTATCTGCAAGTTTTTCTATTATATGGCCATTAAGAAGTATATGCTTCCAGAAGATGACCGGTTAAATGGAAGAATGGAATTTTGTTGCATACAATGTATTCCCTATGGTATTCTGTGCAAATGTTTGTTATAATAGTATAGCTCAAGTATGTAAGTTTATTAGGTAAGATACATACATGGAAGAATGAATGAAGTGCATGAACAGATATGCATAAGGATACAGGAGATGCAGACTATGGAACAGGCAGAGAAGCTTCCACGGGACTATATGACGGCAGGCGGCAGTATCGGACAGATCAGACGGGAGAACGAAGAGATTCATCAGGAGACCTTGATCGGAGAGCGGGCATTATATCGTGGTAAGGATTTAAAGATATATGACTGCGTCTTTACAGATGGAGAGTCGCCGCTTAAGGAAGCGAAGCAATTAGAGATCTATGATTCGTTATTTCAGTGGAAATATCCTCTGTGGTATTGTGAGGATGTAACCGCTCATAAATGTACATTCTATGAGATGGCTCGCGCCGGGATCTGGTATACGAAGGGAATCAGGATGACAGATTCCATCATTGATGCGCCGAAGAATTTCAGACGGTGTAAGGGCGTGGAGCTTTGTCGGGTGAATATTCCGCATGCACAGGAGACCTTATGGACGTGTGAGGATGTGAGCTTAGAGCATGTGACTGTGGATGGGGATTATTTTGCCATGAACTGTCAGAACTTAAAGATTGATGATCTTCGTCTGACAGGCAATTATGCCTTTGACGGCGTCCGGAATATGGAGATAAGGAATTCGCGGATGATCACGAAGGATGCGTTCTGGAATACAGAGAATGTGACGGTCTGTGATTCCTTTGTATCGGGGGAATACCTTGGCTGGAATTCAAAGAATCTGACGCTGATCAACTGTACCATTGAGAGCTTGCAGGGAATGTGCTATATTGACAATCTTGTGATGAAGAACTGTAAGCTGATCAATACGACACTTGCCTTCGAGTATTCGGATGTGGAAGCGGAGATCACGAGTAAGATTGACAGTGTGCTGAATCCGAGGAGCGGAGAGATCCGGGCGGAATCGATCGGAGAATTGATCCTGGAGAAGGACAAGATCGATCCGGAGAAGACGCATATCATCTGCCGGTCATAATGCGGCAGGATAATAAGGATAACGGGAATATGAAGAACTATGATTTTGATACCCCGGTGAACCGCCGGGGAACCTTTTCTTATAAATGGGACGTGGAAGACCGGGAGCTTCCGATGTGGGTAGCGGATATGGATTTCCGGACGGCGCCGGAGATCATTCAGGCGTTAACGCATCGGACGGAGCATGGAATCTTCGGATATTCGATCGTGCCGGAGCAGTGGTATCAGGCGTATCAGGTCTGGTGGAAGAATCGGCATGGTCTGGAGCTTGAGAAGGAATCACTGATCTTCTGTACGGGCGCGGTTCCTGCTATTTCAACGGCAGTGCGTAAGCTGACAACGCCGGGGGAGAATGTAGTGGTTCTGACGCCGGTCTATAATATCTTTTTTAATTCCATCAGGAACAACGGAAGGAATGTATTGGAATCTCCGCTTCGTTATGATCCGGATTCCCATGAATATGAGATTGATTTCCGGGATCTGGAGGAGAAGCTGTCGGATCCGCAGACTTCGATGCTGATCTTCTGTAATCCGCATAACCCGGTCGGTAAGATCTGGGACATTGAGACATTAAAGCAGATCGGAACCCTCTGCCGGAAGTATCATGTGGTAGTGATCAGTGATGAACTGCATTGCGATCTGACTGCTCCGGGTAAGGATTATGTTCCGTTTGCGTCGGCTTCGGATATATGCCGGAGTATCAGCGTGACCTGCCTGGCACCGACCAAATGCTTTAATCTGGCGGGGCTTCAGACGGCAGCGGTTATGATCCCGGATCCATATCTTCGGCATAAGATGTGGAGAGCGCTGAATACAGATGAGGTAGCGGAGCCGAATGCTTATGCTGTGGATGCAGCAATTGCAGCATATACGCAGGGGACAGCTTGGTTAGATGCGCTGCGGGAATATATAGCAGAGAATAAGCGCCTGGTAACAGAGTATATAGGATCAGAGCTCCCAATCCTGCATGTGATCCCGTCGGATGCAACCTATCTGTTATGGCTCGATTGCAGGGAGATGCTGGAGGTTATGAATACGATCGATTCGATGTCGGAGACCGGAATGGAAGGCTATATGGATGACGAAGCACCTTCCTCTGATGATAGGAAGGCGGCAGAGGAAGATCCGGCACCTGATACAGAGAACAGAGCCGCGTGGGATTCCAGACGTCTGGCAGATGATATCAGACGGAAGACCGGACTGTATCTGGCAGACGGTGTGCAGTATGGAGGAAATGGTGCTTCCTTTCTCCGCATGAATGTGGCCTGTCCTAAGGCTTATGTGAAGGAAGGATTAAAGAGATTGACAAGCTATGTCAGCCATTTGGATCTCTTCTTGTAAATCCTGATCTTTTTTGTAGATATTTGAGCGTGGCTTTTGTATAATATAAACACTTAGTGAGTGAAATGAGCTTAGTGTGAGTGCGTACACAGTAGCACGAAGTGCTTTGAATCCTCTTATATTTGAGTTTGATAAGTGAATCGTCAATTGGATTCGGCTTAAAAAGGATAGAATGGACGGACTGGAGTAAGTATGGCAGCAAAGGAATTTGTTAGAACCGATAAATTAAAACCGGGCATGATGCTCGCAGAGAACCTGAAAGACCGTATGGACCGGGTACTGATCCCGAAGGGAACGATTTTAAATCAACACCAGATTCATGCCATTTTTCAGTTACGTCTGCCCGGTGTGAATATTGGAGAACCGGAACCGGATCCGACTCCGGTAGAGAGGCCTGTGGAGGTTTCGAAGGAGGCGGAGGAGAATATCACGAAGATCCGTGAGGACGACCCTGCTAAGGTTCAGTTGTCAGACAGCATTAAGCAGCGGGTATCGGAGGGAATTCAATATCTGTATAATGATACGGAATCGGATACCTTCTCCGAGACATCAAACAATGTGACCCAGAGTCTGCTGAAGGCGATCAATGACAGTAATGCGATCGCGGTGGATATCTCGTCCTTAAAGACGAGTGATGAATATACATTCAAGCATAGCGTGGATGTGGCTACGATGTCCATGATCGTTGCCAAGAGAATGGGACTTCCGGATCAGGATATCTATAATATCGGAATCTCCGGACTGCTTCACGATATGGGGAAATCCAAGATCCCGCTTGAGGTATTGAATAAGCCGGCGCGTCTTACGGAAGAGGAATTTGAGATCATGAAACAGCATTCGGTTCTTGGATATCGGATCTTGAAGGAGAAGGATGATTTCTCACCGCAGATTGGTCTGGCTGTCTTACAGCATCATGAGAAAATGAACGGCAAGGGCTATCCGATGGGTGTAACGGCGGAGAAGATCTCACCGTATGCCAAGATCCTGTCGGTAGTAGATGTCTATGATGCACTCGTAACGGAACGGCCTTATAAAAAGGGCATGTCCCAACGGGATGCCATTGAGCTTCTGATGTCCATGTCGCTGGAATTGGATATTGATGTGATGCGGCACTTTATATCCAGTGTCATTCTGTATCCGGTGGATACCATTGTGGAGCTGAGTAATGGAGAGAAGGCGTGCGTGGTTAAGAATAATCCGGATTCCGTGCTCCGTCCGACTGTGGTCGGATTGACCAGCGGGCGGGTATATGAGCTGGCGACGGATCTGGCGTGCGCAAGTATCTTGATCATGTAACCCGTATATTATTAAAGAGGAGGATATCGTATGGATAATAAGGCATTGTATAAGTTGAGTTATGGATTATTTGTATTGGGAAGTAAGGGAGAAGGCAAGGAGAATGCCTGCATAACCAATACCTGCATGCAGATCACATCGTCACCGACCAAGGTAGCGATTGCGGTGATCAACACGAATTATACCTGTGATCTGATCAAGCAGAGTGGCGTGTTTGCAGTGACGATCCTGGATGAAAGCACTCCATTTTCACTGATCGAGAACTTCGGATATCAGTCCGGAAGAGATGTGGACAAGTTTGCAGCGATCAAGCCGGAGCATGACACACAGGGATGCCCGTACTTAAAGGAGCATATTTGCGCAGTGCTTTCCTGCAAGGTGGAATCCTCACAGGATCTGGGCAGCCACACGTTATTTATCGCTGAGGTTGTAGAAGCCGAGGTACTTGGGAATGGAGAACCGTTAACCTATGCCTATTATCAGGCTAATATCAAGCCGAAGCGGGAAGAAGCTAAGACCGATAAGAAGATCATCGGCTGGAAATGTAAGATCTGCGGATATACCTATGAAGGTGAGAAACTTCCGGAGGATTTCACATGTCCTTGGTGCGGTCACGGACCGGAGGACTTTGAGCCGGTCTATGCAGAGTGATAGTTAGCGGATAGCTTCCATGATTGTCCTGGTCGTCTTCGGCTTATTCATGGAATAGATATGAATTCCGTCAACTCCGTAGGTTTTCAGATCTAAGATCTGCCGGATGGCATAATCGATTCCTGCCTTGCGGAAATCCTCCGGATTGCCGGAATACCTGGCAACAATATCGGAAAAAGCCTTCGGAATCGAGGTTCCGGAGAGGGATATGCTGGTCTCCACCTGTTTCAGAGAGGTAATCGGCATGATCCCTGCATGGATCGGAACATGAATGCCATTTGCCAGACAGGTCTCCTGAAACCGGTAATAAGCGTCATTATCTAAGAAGAGCTGAGTGATCAATTGCTCACAGCCGGCCTCGACCTTGTCCTTGAGCCGTGCGATATCTGCGCGCATGCTCATGGCTTCGTAATGCTTTTCCGGATAGCAGGCACCGGCAATATGGAAGTCCGGAGCCTGTTCTTTTATATAAGCGATCAACTCATTCGCATGTTGGAAATCCCGATTATCATATTGTTCGTCGTCCATCCAGGCCGGACGGTCTCCGCGGAGCGCCAGGATATGATGAATATTGGCAGCCTTCAGCTCTGCCAGAACCTGATCGATGGATTCCTTCTTGTTGCCGACGCAGGTCATGTGTGCGATAGCCTGGATTCCCAATGTGTTCTCAATATAATCGGCGATCTCGACCGTCTTCTTGGAACGGCTTCCGCCGGCCCCGTAGGTTACCGAGATAAATGCCGGCTGCAGCTTGCTGAGTTCGTCAAGAACGGAGTAGACGCCTTCGAATTCGTCATCCTTCTTCGGAGGAAATACTTCAAATGATAGAATAGCGGTTGTATGATCATCTGCCATGATAGTTAGACTCCTTTTATATTAATAATAATTGTATGGATCAATGGATCAGAACCGGATACCAACGGATACCGGCTGATCGCTTTTTCCTGTAATGTTACATAAGGCTAATTATACATTTCTGGTGAGAAAAGTCAAAGAAAATATCAAACAGACAGTTTCAGAAATGGCGGGAGGAAAAAAAGAATATTAAAGGAATGTAAAAAGCGAAGCAAGGAAAATGCCATAATAAAGCTATAATATAAGAAGAAAGAAAAAAATCGAAAAGTTATCGAAAAGAAATGTCATGAATGACTAGAAATTATATCCAGAATAGTATATAATCAGAACGTGACATGAAATGAGTGTCGTACATGATCAAATATGTTCCTGTATATGAATTGATAATATGTAATGATAGCAGCATATTGTCAGAGCGTGAGGATGTATTTGATGGAACATAAAAGTAAAGGAGAATGTGAAGATGAGTTACATGGAAATTGAAAAGGTCATTGGACGCGAGATTCTGGATTCCAGAGGCAATCCGACAGTAGAGGCTGAGGTTACCCTGATTGATGGTACTGTAGCAAGAGGTACCGCTCCAAGTGGTGCTTCTACCGGTGAATTTGAAGCATTAGAGCTTCGTGACGGTGACAAGGCAAGATACTTAGGAAAGGGTGTTACGAAGGCTGTTGAGAATATCAATACTGTAATCGCAGATGCAATCGTTGGTCTGGATGCTTCTGATATCTATGCTGTAGATAAGGCTATGATCGAAGCTGACGGAACCAAGGACAAGTCTAAGCTTGGTGCGAATGCAATTCTTGCTGTATCTATCGCAACCGCAAGAGCAGCAGCAACCGCACTTGATATTCCGCTTTACCGTTTCTTAGGCGGCGTACAGGGTACTAAGCTTCCGGTTCCGATGATGAACATCCTGAACGGCGGCGCTCATGCAGACAGTGCTGTTGATACACAGGAATTCATGATCATGCCGGTTGGCGCTCCTAGCTTCAAGGAAGGTCTTCGCTGGTGTGCAGAGGTATTCCATACATTGAAGAGCCTGATTAAGGAAATGGACGATGTAACCGCTGTTGGTGATGAAGGTGGTTTTGCTCCGAATAAGCTGACAAGCGATGAGGAAGCAATCGAGAAGATCTTAGAGGCAGTTAAGAAGGCCGGATTCGAGCCTGGTAAGGATTTCATGATCGCTATGGACGCTGCTTCATCTGAGTGGAAGAGCGAGAAGGGCAAGGGCTTCTACAAGCAGCCGAAGTCTGGTAAGGAATTCACTTCTGATGAGCTGATCGATCACTGGGAGTCTTTGATCGACAAGTATCCGATCATCTCCATCGAGGATGGTTTGGATGAGGAAGATTGGGAAGGCTGGAAGAGAATGACCGATCGTATCGGCAGCAAGGTTCAGCTGGTTGGTGATGATTTATTCGTAACCAATACCGAGCGTCTTTCTAAGGGTATCAAGATGGGTGCTGCAAACTCTATCCTGATCAAGTTAAATCAGATCGGTTCTGTATCTGAGACCTTAGAGGCTATTAAGATGGCTCATGCTGCAGGATATACCGCTATTTCTTCTCATCGTTCCGGTGAGACGGCAGATACCACGATCGCTGACCTGGCTGTTGCACTTAACACTTGCCAGATCAAGACCGGTGCTCCTAGCCGTTCAGAACGTGTAGCTAAGTACAACCAGTTACTTCGTATCGAGGAAGAGCTTGGTGCTTCTGCATGCTATCCACAGATGGATGCATTCCATGTAAAGAAGAACTGATCAAAGAAGTATTATTAAAAAAGAATAAGTTAAGAATCAAAGAGAGTCAGCCATAGATGAAGGTCTATGGCTGATTTTTTGCGTGTTCCCCGAGGCAGGCAGACATGCCTGCATGGATATTTGCCGATTGTCGCAGAGCCGCAAAAAAGAGTAAATTGTGTTATTCGGATTGCAGATTATAATTTTCGGTGATAATAACTATTTTATCAGAAAAGGGATTGCAAGATAACGAGAAAAATTATACAATAACATTATCTATAACTATGCATTCGTTGTGCATAATTAGGGTAAATTGCCATTTACTGTTTGGCGGTTATTTATATTTTAGAAGGAAGGAGTGATGATCATGAAAAAGATAAATACACAATTTTTACTAATGATTATTACCCTGCCTATTCTATTAATGGTTGCCATGGGAATCTATCTATTCAATATGACGCAGAGCTTTGAGACGGAGATGATGGACAGATTGGCGGAAGTGTCCCAACAGGGAGTGAATTCTGTTCAGACCGAGATCAATAATAAGATGGCGCTGATTCAGGATCTTGCCTTAACTGTGAATCTGGATACGACGGCAGACGAGGCTGTGATCAAGAAGTATATCGGACGTCAGCTGACGCCGGTGGTCAAGAACCATGACCTGCTAAGCATGGGTGTTGTCTTGATGGATGAGCGTGTATTTACTACGAAGGGCGAAGTCAGTACGATTGATGATATGCCATACTTTGATTCTCTGACGGCAGGGAAAACGAATGTGTCCGGGCGGATCGCTGTCGGTGATGATACTTATGTCAATATATACAGCACACCGGTCCTGGATCAACAGACCTATCGCCAGAAAGCAACGCTCTATGCGGCATTTGAGACGGATACATTCCGGGATATTACAGAAATCAAGTCCTATAACGGAGAGGGTTATACGTATCTGGTGGAAGCAAGCGGGGATGTTGTATTCGATTCCTCCAATGTGAACTCCTTTGATAACATGACGAACGTGTATCTGTCTTTACAGCAAGCGGATGAGACAAATACGGAAGCGATGGAGGACGTGGCACGTCTGATCGAGAATAAGGAAGCGGGATATACGATTTTTACGAACCGCGGGGTCAGAAAATATCTGTACTGCCAGCCGATCGAGATGAATGACTGGTATCTGCTGACGGTAGTTCCGGTTAAGGTTGTGAACACGCAGATGCGGGTAGTTATCTATAGTACGGTGATCTTTGCGGTAATCATTATCCTGATCTATACCGCCGTGATGATATTCGTTGTGAGACAGCATAGAAGGAAAGAGGAAGAACTTGCCGCACTGGCTTACATTGACCCATTGACGGGCGGTAATACATATGCCAAGTTCCGTGAGGAATTCAAACGGATCACCCAAAAGCATCCGAATTATAATTATGCAGTTGTGAATCTGGATCTGAACAAATTCAAGATGATCAACGACTTATATGGGTATGAAGAGGGCGATAAGATCATTAAGCTGATCGATTCTCTGTGGAAGGAAGAACTGGGTGAGTTCGAAAGCAGCGGACACCGCGCAGCAGATCAATTTGTACTGTTGCTGAATTATGAGGATCGTCAGGAGCTGACTGACCGGATCGAAGCGTATTATTCCAGATTGCAGCAGGCGGTGGAAGGCAAGCATAAGCTGAATCTCATCGTCGGTATCTATGAGGTCAAGGATCTGTCCGACCCGTTTGATGTGATCGTTGACCGTTCTATGATGGCATTTTCAACCGCGAAGAGCTCGAAGACCGGTTACATCGCATTTTACGATGACGCCATGGAGGAAGGACTGATCTGGGAGCGCTATGTAGAGGATCATTTCCAATTGGCGATCGATAATAAGGAATTTAAGGTATATTATCAAGCAAAGGTGGATACGGATACGGGAGAGGTATCCGGTGCAGAGGCGCTGGTACGCTGGGTTCGTCCGGACGGCTCTGTGGTATCTCCGGGACGATTCATTCCGGTACTCGAGAACAACGGCTCCATTGCCAAGCTTGACCGCTATATGTTCCGGCAGGTGCTGGAGGATCAGAAGCATTGGATGGATCAGGGAATCCCGATTGTGCCGGTATCCGTGAATCTATCCAGAGCGCAGATGGTGGAACAGGGCTTCGTGGATCATTACCGCAGGATGCTGGTAGATTCCAAGCTGCCGGCAGAATTCATCAGTTTGGAATTCACGGAAAGCGCGATGTTCGATAATGAGGAGATCTTAAAAGACACGGTAGATCAGCTGCACGAAATGGGGATCAAGGTGCTCGTAGATGATTTTGGCGTTGGTTTCTCTTCCATGTCTACGCTGAAGGCACTTCCGGTGGATATCCTGAAGATGGATAAGAGCTTTGTAGACAGTATCGGCGATGAGCGCGGTGATAAGATCGTAGTCGGTATCATTGAATTTGCGGTATCTCTTGGAATGTCGGTAACGGCAGAGGGTGTAGAGGAGGAATACCAATATCTCTTCTTAAAGGCACATAAATGTAATGATATTCAGGGATACTATTTTGCAAAGCCAATCCCGGCAGAGGAATATTGCAGGAAGTTCCTGGTGAAGGAAGCGTAATAGAATAGTCTGATTTCCATAATATAGAAGATTGCGGGACCGGGCATGGAGATATGTCCGGTCTCTCTGCGTGAAAATACGCCGTGGAAAGAGACGGACGGAAGAAGACAGATGGAGGGCGATGGATAGAAGAAGGCGGTAGAAAAGCAATGGATAAATAGTTGCGATTCTTCTCAAAATATGGTATATACTATGTTGGTGAATTACTGATGAAAGATAAGTAATAACAGGAGATTTATGTATTATGGCAGCAGATTATAAGAAGGAAATAGAAAAGCGGCGGACGTTCGCAATCATCTCACATCCGGATGCCGGTAAGACGACTCTGACGGAGAAGCTGCTTCTCTACGGAGGAGCAATCAATACGGCGGGCTCTGTGAAGGGAAAAGCAAACTCCAAGTATGCGGTATCTGACTGGATGGGGATCGAGAAGGAAAGAGGTATTTCCGTGACCTCATCGGTTCTGCAGTTTGAATATGACGGGTATTGCATTAATATTCTGGATACCCCGGGGCATCAGGACTTCTCGGAGGATACCTACCGGACGTTGATGGCAGCCGATTCCGCTGTCATGGTGATTGATGCATCTAAAGGTGTTGAAGCACAGACAATTAAGTTGTTCAAGGTATGTGTCATGCGTCATATCCCGATCTTTACATTTATTAATAAGATGGACTTAGAGGCGAAGGATTCCTTCGAACTGTTAGATGATATTGAGACGGTGCTCGGTATCCGGACCTGTCCGGTCAATTGGCCGATTGGAGCGGGAAAGCGCTTCAAGGGCGTCTATGACCGGGCGACGAAGATGGTCAGCAGCTTTCAGGCGGTATCGGTAGGCGGTGCCAAATCTGCCGCAGAGACCGATTATGCCATAGATGATCCTGCATTGAAGGAGCATATTGGAGAAGAATTATATCAGCAATTATTAGAGGAAGTCGAGTTATTGGACGGAGCCAGCGATGAATTAGATCAGGATCGGGTGGATCATGGAGATCTGACACCGGTGTTCTTCGGGTCGGCACTGACGACCTTTGGTGTGCAGACCTTCTTAGAGCATTTCTTAAGCATGACATCATCGCCGCTTCCGAGAATGTCAAATGAAGGCGCTATTGATCCGATCACGGCACCGTTTTCGGGCTTTGTATTCAAGATTCAGGCGAATATGAACAAGGCGCACCATGACCGGATCGCATTCATGCGGATCTGTTCCGGACGATTTGACGCGAATAAGGATGTCTATCATGTACAGAGCGGGCGGAAGCTGAAGCTGTCCCAGCCGCAGCAGATCATGGCACAGGATCGTAAGGTCATTGAAGAAGCCTATGCTGGGGATGTCATCGGTGTCTTTGATCCGGGCGTATTTTCCATTGGCGATACCTTATGTGAACCGGGGAAGAAGTTTGAATATGAAGGAATCCCGACCTTTGCGCCGGAGCATTTCTGCCGGCTGGTATCCTTGGATTCCATGAAACGGAAGCAGTTCATCAAGGGTGTTACGCAGCTGGCTCAGGAGGGCGCGATCCAGATCTTCAAGGATTACACGCTGGATCTGTCGGAGATCATCGTAGGTGTGGTTGGCGTTCTGCAGTTTGATGTGTTAAAATATCGGTTAGAGAATGAATATAACTGTGATGTGCGGTTAGAGCCGCTTCCGTATAATTATATCCGCTGGGTGAAGGATCCGACGACGGATCTGAATAAGCTTAAACGGATCAGTGACTGCAAGAAGGTTAAGGATATGAAGGATAATCCGCTTCTGTTATTTGCCAATGAATGGTCGATCCGGATCGTTCTGGAGAATAATGAAGGATTGGAGCTTACAGAGTTCCGGAAGAACTGATCCGGAGCGTAACACATACAGAAACGGATATGATATGCAGGGATAACATATCATAGCTATGGTCAGATGTGATCATGAGTAACTAAGTGGTCGTGCAGAAGAGAGAAAGGATGATGAGGATGATTGTTTTAAGTGGTGTTGATCTTAGTCATTTCAGTCCCGCAGTATTTCAGGTGGCATTCTGGGTCGTTCTGGTGATCGTGTTCATTGTTGTGGAGATCATCTCACTTGGACTTACGAGTATCTGGTTTGCGGTCGGAGCGCTTGCCGGAGCGATCGCGGCAGGGCTTGGAGCTCCCATTTGGCTGCAATGTATCCTGTTCATTGTAGTATCTGCCATCGCATTGGGCAGTACCAGAGGGCTTGCGACAAAGTATCTTAACAACAAGCTGGAGAAGACCAATGCAGAGGGACTGGTCGGAGATACGGTCTATGTAATTGAGGAGATTGATAATAAGAACGCGACCGGTAAGATCCGGGTGAGAGATTTGGAATGGACTGCGCGTGCCATGTCTGATGATCAGATCATCCCGAAGGATACGAAGGTAGTCGTGCGGGAGATCCGGGGAGTCAAATGTATCGTAGAACCGGTCGGGGATACGAATGGAATAACTCCCGAGATCAGTGGCGCTTAAATGACGGGCTGGGCAAATAATCTGATCAGAACATCTATCATAGAGATAGTGATTCAGAGTAATAGAAATAGAAGTATTAAGGTATGAAATGGAGGTAGAAGAATATGGAATTCATTGGAATCAACGCAGCCGGCGCAGGATTGGTCGGCGGAATGGTAGGAATCGGATTTGTGATCCTGATCGTGCTGATCATCATTGCATGCTCATGTATTAAGATTGTTCCGCAGGCGCATGCCTATGTTATTGAACGGTTGGGAACCTATCGTGGGACATGGTCAGTCGGTCTTCATATGAAAGCGCCGTTTTTTGATAAGGTTGCCAAGCGGGTTACCTTAAAGGAACAGGTGGTGGATTTCCCGCCACAGCCGGTTATTACGAAGGATAATGTAACCATGCGGATCGATACGGTCATTTTCTTCCAGATTACGGATCCGAAGCTGTTTAGCTATGGCGTGGAGAACCCGATCATGGCGATTGAGAACCTGACAGCGACAACCCTTCGTAACATCATCGGTGATCTGGAGCTGGATGAGACGCTGACCTCTCGTGAGACGATCAATACAAAGATGCGGGCAAGTCTGGATGAGGCGACCGATCCTTGGGGAATCAAGATCAACCGTGTCGAGCTGAAGAATATTATCCCACCGGCACCAATCCAGGATGCCATGGAGAAGCAGATGAAGGCAGAGCGTGAGCGGCGTGAACAGATCCTGATCGCAGAGGGTGAGAAGAAATCAGCCATTCTTCGTGCGGAAGGACAGAAGGAGTCCATGATCCTGCAGGCGGAAGCAGATAAGCAGGCAGCAATCCTCCGCGCAGAAGCGAAGAAGGAAGCAACCATTAAGGAAGCAGAAGGTCAGGCACAGGCAATCGAAGCCATTCAGAAGGCAAATGCAGCCGGTCTGGTATATCTGCGGGAAGCAAACCCGAGTGAAGAGGTTATAAAGCTGAAGAGCTTAGAAGCATTTTCAAAGGCGGCTGACGGCAAATCGACCAAGATCATCATTCCGTCTGAGATCCAGGGAATTGCGGGCCTTGCAAAGTCGGTTGTCAGTGTGGCATCCGATGACATCGAGAAATAATTAATACAATATGTTATGAGGATCATGTGTGCAGACCATGCACACATGATTTCATGTCTTCTGAATCAAAAGAAGATGATCTATATGGATGGTCTTATATCACAGAGGACGATATATATCAAGACATGAGGAGAAAGAATTATGTACACAGGTAGTTTAGGAGTAATTGCGGCAAGCACGCTGACAGGTACGAATTCCAATACGAATAATTTCTGTATCATAGCGACGATCGTAATATACTTGCTTGCAATGTTGGCAATTGGGTTTATTTTCAGTAAGAAGAATACGGATAGTAAGGATTTCTATCTGGGCGGCCGTAAGATGGGACCGTTAGTTACCGCCATGAGCGCGGAGGCCAGTGATATGTCAAGCTGGCTGCTGATGGGACTTCCGGGACTTGCGTATCTGACAGGTATGCCGGAGCCAGTATGGACAGCCATCGGACTGGGTGTCGGAACATGGCTGAACTGGTTCTTTGTGGCAAGAAAGCTGCGCCGGTATTCTGCGAATATCAACGCGATCACATTGCCGGAGTTCTTCTCAAAGCGGTATCATGATAAGGCGAATGTCCTGAATTTTATTGCGGCCTTAGTAATCATTATATTCTTCGTTCCGTATACCGCATCCGGATTTGCTGCCTGTGGTAAGTTGTTCAATAGTTTGTTTGGTGTGAATTATACTGTTGCCATGCTGGTCTCAGCAGCGATCATCGTCGGCTATACCATCATGGGAGGATTTAAGGCGGTATCTACCACCGACCTGATTCAGAGTATTGTTATGACGCTTGCGTTATGTGCGGTCCTGATCTATGGTATTAACTTTGCCGGTGGCTGGGACGCAGTGGTGGATAATGCAAGAAGTCTTCCGGGATATCTGACTTTGACTGAAGGCTATGATCCTGAAGCGAAGACAAGCACGGTATACAGCGGGTTGACGATTGCCTCTACATTGGCGTGGGGACTTGGCTACTTCGGTATGCCGCATATCCTGCTTCGTTTCATGGCAATTGAAGATGAGAAGAAGCTGGTATTATCCAGAAGAATAGCATCTGTTTGGGTATTCATCGCTATGACGGCAGCCATCGTGATCGGTATGGTGGGGCTTGGAATGACAAATGCCGATCCAGCAACCTTCCCATTCTTACAAGGAAGCAGCAGTGAGACGGTAATTGTTAAGATCGCCGGTTTGATCAGCGGGCATGGCATTCTGTTTGCAATCCTAGCGGGCCTGATCCTTGCCGGAATTCTTGCTGCAACCATGTCTACCGCGGACAGTCAGATGTTAGCGGCTGCCTCCAGTATGTCGCAGAATGTGCTGCAGGACTTCTTCCATATCAAGATGTCGGAGAAGACAAGCCTTCTGATTGCACGTGTGACCATTGTTGCAATTGCGATCATTGGTGTTTTCCTTGCCTTGAATCCGGATTCCAGTGTCTTCCGGATCGTATCCTTTGCATGGGCAGGCTTTGGCGGTGCCTTTGGCGCGGTTATGTTATGTGCACTCTTCTGGAAGCGCAGTAACAAATGGGGCGCTCTTGCCGGTATGATCTCCGGCGGTGCCATGGTATTCTTCTGGAAGTTTGTAATCCGTAAATTAGGCGGTATTTGGGATATCTATGAGCTGCTCCCTGCATTTATTGTATCACTAATCTTTACCATTGTGATCAGTCTGGTAACCAATAAGCCGGATGCAGAGATCGAGAAGGAATTCGAAGCAGCAGCGAAGTAATCAGAGAATACTACCGGACAAATACGATGTGAGATTCTGACAGATATTAAGTAAGATATACATATGCTGTAGGAATCTTGTAATTATATGAGAAAGGAAGAAGAATCTTGGAAAAACTATTCAAACTGAAAGAGAATCATACGACTGTACGGATCGAGGTGATCGGTGGTCTTACGACATTCATGACCATGGCCTATATTGTCGCCCTGAATCCGAATCTGCTGACCAACTTTGCGGTCGGTACGCCATTATGGAACGCAGTCTTTCTTGCAACTGTTATATCTGCCGGTGTGGGTACATTACTGATGGCGTTCCTGGCGAATAAGCCATTCGCGCTGGCGCCGGGCATGGGACTGAATGCATACTTTGCAACCGTGGTCGCTTCCATTGCAGTCGCCGGTAATATGCCGTATGAGAGTGCCTTTCAGGCGGCGTTATCTATTATCCTCTTCTCCGGTCTGTTGTTCACAGTACTGACACTCGTGAAGGTACGTGAGAAGATCGTTGATGCGATCCCGAAGGCAGTCCGGATCGGTATTCCGGCCGGTATCGGAATGATGTTGGTGAATGTGGGTTTGACCACGAATGCCGGGATTAATGTGATGAGTGTCAATGAAGAAGGCGAGACGGTATCTTCGATGTTCTATATGCTGACCAGCTTCTTTACCGACGGACCAAGCGCAACCAAGGCAGCAATGGGAGATTCCTATTCCCTGATGATCTTAAGCGTGATCGTATTCTTTGTCGGCTTATTTGCAATCGCGACGCTGTCACATTTCAATGTCAAGGGCTCAGTGCTGCTGGGTATTGTGATTGCAGCCGTATGCTACTGGATCGGCGATGCGATCCTCGGAATCAATCCATTTGCTTCTCTGGCAGACGCAAGCTGGCTTCCGCCGTTTAAGGATATGGCAGATATGACCCTGTTCAAGTTTGATTTCAAGAATCTGTTCGATATCGGAATCTTCTCAGCCATCATGACGATCATATCCTTCTGTATGGTAGATATGTTCGATACGATCGGAACCTTATACGGTACGGCGAAGAAGGCCAATATGTTAGATGAGAATGATAAGATGCCGGGGATGGGCAAGGCAATGTTATCCGATTCTCTTGCCACCATCGTAGGCGCATGTACCGGAACCAGTACGGTAACGACCTTCATTGAATCTGCTTCCGGCGTGGCAGAAGGGGCAAGAACCGGTCTGGCTTCTGTTGTTACCGGCGTGTTATTCCTTGCATGTATGTTCATTTCCCCTCTGGCAGCTCTGATTCCGGCTCCGGCAACCTCGGCAGCTCTGGTCTATGTTGGAGTTCTGATGATCGGTTCCTTAAAGGAAGTAGATTATACAGACGTATCCCAGACCGTACCTGTGGTTCTGCTTCTGATCTTCATGATCCAGACCGGCGGAATCGGCAATGGTATCGGAATCGGACTGATCGCTTATACCTTCATTAAGCTGCTGACCGGTAAGGGGAAGGAAGTCTCACCGCTTACCTATGTGTTGTCCGTATTGTTTATCTGTAAGTTCTTCATCACGTTCTGATGATCAAAGGAACTGCTGATAGTGATATATAATAAAAGGAAGTACCTTATGGCGTTGCCTCAAGGTACTTTCTTTTATTAAGGAACTTATGCTATTCTGTAGTCTATTCTGTTACGGAATCTGGCACAGCTTCAGCAGATCGTCCGGGGAGCCGGCGGCAATGGAGCTGCCTCCGATCAGAACGACATTATCACCGGATTTGACCAGTCCGGTAGTTTTCGCCTTGTGGATCGCATATTCGAACAGATCGCTGGTATCCTTATGAAGCGTTGCCTGAACCGGACAGACGCCGTACGACAGATTCAGCTGTCTGCAGCAGCGGGATTCTACCACGACCGCAATGATCGGACAGGCCGGGCGGTAGTTGGCAATGGTTCTTGCCGTGGAACCGGTACGGCTTAAGACGATGATCGCCTTAGCATTCAGGTAATCGGCAGAGGTGCAGGCAGATATGGCAATGGCGTCCATGAATCCGGAGCCGAATCTTAAGTTATCTTTGAGCGGATCGATCCGGTCTGCCGTACTGACGGAGCTGTCTGCCATCGCTTCCTCCGCACTGTCGGCAATCTCGGCCATGGTCCGGACTGCTTCAACCGGATACTCGCCGGCAGCAGATTCACCGGACAGCATGATCGCTGTCGTTCCATCGAAGATCGCATTGGCAACGTCGGACACCTCGGCTCTGGTCGGTCTCGGATTCTTGGTCATAGACTCTAACATCTGGGTTGCGGTTACTACTTCCTTGCCTTTTAAATAACATTTGCGGATCATTTCCTTCTGAATGGACGGCAGCTTGCGGAATGGAATCTCAACGCCCAGGTCACCGCGGGCTACCATGATTCCGTCACTGGCGTCAATGATCTCGTCCATGCGTTCTACACCCTGTACGTTCTCAATCTTCGAGATGATGCGGATCGTCGGTGCGCCATTTTCGATCAGGAAATCCCGAAGCTGATGCACGTCGGCAGCAGTACGGACAAAGGAAGCTGCAATATAATCGATCTCATTCTCGATACCGAACAGGATATCGGCTTTGTCTGTATCGCTCATATATGGCATTGGGATCACCACATTCGGAACATTAATGCTCTTGTGATCACTGACCTTGCCGCCGTTGATTACGGTACAGACTACATCAGCACCTTGGATTTCCTTAACCTCCATGGCGATCTTACCGTCGTCAATCAGGATACGGGTACCGGTCTGCACGCTCTGCGCCAGCTTGTCATAGGTAAGCGAAACCTGTTTTTGATCACCAAGCGCATCACCGACAGACAGCGTGAATTCCTGTCCGGATTGAAGCTCCACCGAGCCGTTTTCGAAGTTCTTGACCCGGATCTCCGGTCCCTTGGTATCTAACAGGATCGGAAGATTCACTTTAAGATCCTCGCGGATCTTCTTGATCCGGTCAATCCGAACCTGCTGCTCCTCATGCGTTCCGTGGGAGAAATTCAACCGGCAGCAGTTCATGCCGTTCTCGATCATATTAC
Source organism: uncultured Lachnospiraceae bacterium (assembly GCA_902783585.1). Classification (GTDB taxonomy): domain Bacteria; phylum Bacillota; class Clostridia; order Lachnospirales; family Lachnospiraceae; genus CAG-632. The sequence continues at coordinate 19,676 of CACZRT010000184.1, forward strand.
GCAGGATATTTTCATCGTCCACTGCGGGCCCCATCGTACAGATGATTTTTGTCTTTCTCATAACAGCCTCCTGAATGATTATTTATCAGTAGTATACCATAATTCGTATGGAGATAGAAAGCGGCATTATAACAAAAAGCTGTTTTTTAAATTATATTAATGCAAAGAAATGAAGTTTGTAGTATAATATTTTATTAGATTTGGTATACAGTTATAATATCGCACAGTGTCCTTATGAGAAACGGATGAGATATCCTGGATAAGACGATCAAATGAGATAAGATGGATAGGGGATATCTTATTAAAGTCACTGTGATGAGATCAGACTGCTGTGTGTGGACCAGATGAAAGAATGCTTAATAGGATGATAAGGAGATGTTGAATTCATGAAGAAACGAATTGCAGTTACAATGTTGGTCACGACAATGCTTCTGTCTGCAGTTGGAAGCGGTCAGGTGGCGAGCCATGCGGTTGAGATCGATCCGGACGGAAATGCGCATACTGTGGAAGACGGTTCGGATCAGGCGGTATCGGAGGATGCTCTGACCGGGGATGAAACAGCGATGTACGGAAGTGCAACCTATAACCGAAGAAGTAATTCCACATGGGCTTCTCCGGTAGATTCTTATCTGGAATATGATGGATCCTCCTTAATGCGTGTGCAGGCAAACTCTGACAGCAGTATTCAGGTATCTTATTATAATACGTCATATCAGCTGCAGAGTAGTAAGACGATAGCGGCAGAGCTTCCGCGCTTCGGTGGATTCTATGCTTCGGATTCGAATTATTATATTGTATCCGGTCAGAATAACAGCAATGAAAGTGCTTCTGTGGAATGCTATCGGATCACGAAGTATGATAAGAACTGGAACCGTCTGGGTTCTGTAGGATTGTTCGATTGTAATACCACTGCGCCGTTTGAAGCAGGCTCCTGCAGAATGGTACAGGAAGGCAAGTATCTCTTCGTACATACCTGTCATCAGATGTATACCAGCAGTGACGGCTTGCGTCATCAGGCGAATCTTCGGATTCAGGTGGATACCTCCACAATGACGATCACAGATTCTTATTCTTCCGTAATGAATATCAGCTGGGGATACTGCAGTCATTCCTTTGATCAATATGTGTTAGTCGATGATGATCATGTTGTAACCTTGGATCATGGAGACGCATATCCTCGGGCAGCAGCTGTCTGTGTATATAAGAACAATTTTTCTTCCGGCAAATTCATGTCGGGCTGGGCACCGGTAGAGCATTATAATGCGTTGACGATACCGGGAAGAACCGGAGCGAATGCTACCGGCGTTAGTCTTGGAGGCTTTGAACAATCAGATTCCGCTTATCTGGTTGCTGCAAGCTCTGTTCCGTTAGACTCTGCGTCCTATTCTGTAAGCAATATTCGTAATGTTGTAGTATCTGTGGTATCCAAAGAGACCGGAGCAGCTACCGAGCGTTGGATCACAGATTATACGGATGCTTCCGCAGTGAAGCCGCATCTTATCTCGATCGGCAGTAATGAATATATGCTGTTATGGATGAAGACGAATGCAGATACGGTATATTATTGCAAGATTGATGGGGAAGGCAACCGTCTGACGGATATTAAGACGAAGGATGCGGTACTTACCTCCTGCAAGCCGGCAGTCGTGAATGGAAAACTGGTATGGTTTGAGAATACCAATGATGGAGTGAACTTCTACCAGATCGGGATTCCGGGCTATAAGGATCCGAAGATCAGCGCATTTGTTACCCGTCTCTATAACACATGTCTCGGAAGAACTCCGGATGCCGGCGGACTGACCGGATGGCATGATGTATTATTTGAGGGTTCCTCTACAGGAGCACAGGTTGGATATGGCTTTGTCTTCAGTAAGGAATATCTGATCAAGAATACTTCGAATGAGGAATATGTGGAAATGCTCTACAATGTGTTCCTGGACCGTCCTTCCGATGCGTCAGGCAAGGCGAGCTGGGTCAGTCTGTTGGAGCAGGGAATATCCAGAGAGTATGTTTTCAAGGGCTTCGTAGAGTCTGCAGAATATTCGAATATCTGTAATTCTTACGGGATCAACAGGGGTACGTATGAGACTTCTCAGCCGAGAGATGTGAACTTCGGTGTGACCTCCTTTGTATCAAGACTGTATACGAAAGCTCTGGGCAGAAGCTTTGATGCGGACGGACTGAATGCATGGTGTGGCGTGATCCTGGATGGATCCGGATCACCGGAGCAGGTGGCAGAGAATTTCATCAATTCACAGGAATTCCTGAATAAGAACCTGAGCAATGAGGAATATGTGAAGGTATTATATCGGACCTTTATGGGACGGGAATATGATCAGGGCGGACTAGATGCCTGGGTATCTGTACTGAATTCCGGAACCTCCAGACTGGATGTTCTGCATGGATTCTCACGGTCTCCGGAATTTGCTCAGATCATGGCACAATACGGATTATAAGATGAGCAAAAATAAGCATATAAAATACATTATATTAGCGGTTTTTCTTCTCCTGCTTGCCGGGGGCTATTTCGGAGAACGATTCTTTGCGGAAACCATTCATGCAAAGAATATGATCTCATCCACGGAAGAGCTTAGTCAGAGGATCACAGAGGAATTAATGGATGGTAAGGAATCCTTCATGACTTATGTGAATGGAATGTCAGAGGAACAACTGGTCGCCATCAATAAGAATCTGGACGGATTCTTCGGTCATGTGGATTCCTATACCATGATCCGCAGGGTCAACGACCATGTATTGCAGGTGGTCTTCAACCTTGTGGTATCTGATAATTACTATGCCTATCAAAATGTAGTGCATGGAGTGTCGATTACCGATCATATGTCTGCGCAGATCCTTGCCGAGAAGGTGAAACAGATCATGCGGGATTGTCAGGGAACGACAGATTATGAGTCTGTGGTAAATTATCATGACTATATTGTTGGACATACGAAGTACGGATTCTTAAGCGGTGAGGAAGAAGCGTTGTCTTATACCGCAACGGGTTCATTGCTTCACGGAACGGCTGTATGCAATGGATATGCTGAGGCTATGGAGCTCTTACTGCTATGCAGCGGAATCGATACTTATATGGTGGTTGGTTTCACTCCGGATGGTTCGCATGCATGGAATATCGTATCGATCGATGAGCAATGGTATCATGTGGACACTACATGGGATGATCCGGTAGATGCGGATTCGGGCAATATGTCCAGCAGTGAAACACATGTATATCTGAATGTAAATGATGAGGTTATGAAGAAAACCCATACGTGGAATGCGGCAGCGTATCCGAAGTGTGAGAGTATGGATGCGAATTATTTTAATCGGGAACAGCTGTCATTTCAGACGGTAGAAGACTTGAAGACTTATGTCATGAAGGAATATCCCGGCGTTCATGAATATGAGATACAACTCACCAATCATGGTATGAATCAAACGGATCTGGAAAATATCGCGCATAATATACATGCAAGCTCGGCTGCTTATATCACCTATGAAAGCGGTATGTATTCCGTGTATCGTCTCCGGTTTGACTAATCTTGAAAACAGGCAGTGATCTTTTCTTAGCATGAATCTCCGCAGGGAAATGACCGGAAAGGCGGGAAATGACCGGAAAGAATATAGAACGACAGAAAGAACATTAAGGGTCGAAAGGATATAAGATAATGACATCGGTAGAGTTTATCAATGAATTGAAAACATGCCTGGAGGGTGAGGTCTCGGGAACCGTGATTACAGACACTCTCCGATATTATGAGTCTTACATAAGGGATGAGGTCAGTGCAGGAAGATCAGAGGAACAGGTGCTTGAGGAATTGGGACCGGCGCGCCTGATCGCCAAATCCATCATAGATGCGAAGGATGGAGCTGCCAGAAAGCAGGAGGAATGGGAAGAGGAAGAACGGAAGCGGGCAGAGCGTGAGGAACGTGAACGAAACCGCCGTTTGCACGCGGATATTAATGACAAAGGAGAATTTGATATCAAGTATGGACGATTCTCTTTTAATTCCTGGTACGGGAAGCTGCTGCTTGCCCTTGCGGCGTTATTGGTGGTCGTGGTGATCGTTCTGGCGATCGTGGCCGTGGTCATGCTTGCATGGTATCTGCTTCCTGTGATCGCAGTCATCGTTATTGTGATCGTTCTTTTGATCGTATTTATGAATATCGGCCGACGAAGTTGATCTGCTCGTCGGCTGTTTTCATGTCTATGCTTCTTCTGTAACGGCAGAATAAATATAATCACAGAATCCACGGCCTAATACCTCCGGTGTGTATCGGGCGGTGATCGTCTTATAGGCTGCCAGGTCGGCAGAGGTCAGATTCAGCATGGCATTCGCCAGATTATCGATCTGTTCTTCCGGTGAAGTGTTGATGTCGAAGTAGTTGATCGCCTCTCCGGAGGTTTCCTTGAAAATGCTTAGGTTGCTGGCAAGGATCGGCTTATTGTAATGCATAGCCTCTATGATCGGAATTCCGAAGCCCTCTGCACGGGAGGGAAATACAAAGCCGGAGCAATTCCGGTATAGAATATCCTTCTGCTCATCATCAACATAGCCAAGTGCGTGGATTCCCGGAGTCCGCTCGCTGATCGTCTGATATAATTCCTGTATTTCCGGCTCTCTTATGGCTCCGCCGAGATACAGAAGCTTCGTGCCGCCAAGAGAACGGTAAGCTTCATAAGCGTGCAGGAGCAGATCGGCTCCCTTTCTGCGTTCGATCGTACCGATATAGAGAAAGTAATCCTGGCCATCGATCTTCACGTCCTTGAAATATACATCCGGGGATACGTGCTGGCGGTCTACATTCGGCTTATGGACGATAATGTAGCTGATATAATGGGATAGTTTCTCTGCCTGCGGATAATATCGTTCCAGGCTTACCTTGCTCTCCACGGAATTATAGGTGATCATATCGGCCTGCTTCAGGGTCTTCTTCAAACAATGCTTGAAATATGCCGGATAGATCGTGCCGTATGTCTCCGGATCGGTAATCGGGAAGATGTCATGAATGGTGATCAGGAACTTGCCCTCAAAGCGAAGCAGTCTGACCGGGATCAGGTTGTTCGGTTCCCAGAACAGATCCGGCTTATAGAAGTCGAGAGAATCCTGAACAAAACGGAAATACTTCAGAACCTGCGCGCTTTCCCGGATCTCCTTCCCATAGGTGATGATCGGAATCTCCAGCTGGGCAAGCCGGAGCATCTGCTGGCTGGTTGCCAGATCTGTCAGAAGTGTAAGCTCGAATCGGCTGTCCTTATGCAGCTCTAATATAAAATCATACGTATATATCCCTATTCCGCCCGGATTCGAACCAAGCGAACGGGCATCGATTAATATTTTCATGCAAATGATACCTTTCTATGTTATAATAATACAGAAATGCGTACTGATCAGAGCATTTCTCTGAACCAGATCCTGAATGCGGTATGTGATAATGGATCCTGTAATATCCGCTTGCTAGATTATAACCGATATTTTGTGCGGTTACAACCAAAAGCACAGGATATCAGAAATTATTAAGAAAGAAATCATTAAGGATCAGGTTCGTCGGGAATGGAAACCATGAAGCTTCAGGATAAGAGCTTCTAACGCAGAGATAGCAGGAAAGTAATAATAAGATAAGGGGGATAAACGGATGGACAATATTGAACGATTAAAGGAAATCATTGCTGAAAGTGACAACATTGTATTCTTCGGAGGCGCGGGCGTGTCGACGGAGAGCGGGATTCCGGATTTCCGGAGTGTAGATGGCTTATACAATCAGAAGTATAAGTATCCGCCTGAGCAGATTATCAGCCATACCTATTTCAAGCATTATCCGGAGGAATTCTTTGAGTTCTATAAGGATAAGATGATCTTTCGGGATGCCGAGCCGAATGCTGCGCATATCCGTCTGGCAGAGCTGGAGAAGGAAGGCAAGCTTAAGGCAGTGATCACGCAGAATATTGACGGTCTTCATCAAAAGGCAGGCAGCAAGGAGGTATTAGAGCTTCACGGCTCGATCCACCGGAATTATTGTGAGAGATGCCACAAGTTCTATGATCTTGATTATATCGTGCATTCGGAAGGTGTGCCGAAGTGCAGCTGTGGCGGTATTGTGAAGCCGGATGTCGTTCTCTATGAAGAGGGCTTGGATAATACGATCCTGAATAAGGCGGTCAAATACATTCACAATGCAGAGGTGCTGATCATCGGTGGAACCTCGTTAGTCGTCTATCCGGCTGCAGGTCTGATCGATTACTTTAAGGGCAAATATCTGGTGGTGATCAATAAGTCTCCGACATCAAGAGACACCTATGCGGATCTTCTGATCCAGGACAGCATTGGCAAGGTATTTTCAATGGTATAATGGAGAGTACCTGCTGCGCGAAGGGATAGAGAATGATAATTCACCGTCATTTCTATAAAAAAAATATAAAAAGCTTTTATTCGAAGGGGGTACTATGATATACTTTTGAACATATCGTAGATGCTATGTGGAGAAAAGGACAGTAGAGGAGTGATGAAGGATGGAAGGTAATTTTTCGGAAATCACAAAAGAATTATACGAGCTTGCAGAGTTATGTAAGAAAAATGGCACGATCGATCCGGAATTGTATGTAAAGTACGAGGTGAAGCGGGGGCTTCGTGATATTAACGGTAAGGGCGTTCTGACGGGACTTACGGATATATCCAAGATCCAGTCCTATGTCATGGAGGATATGGAGATGGTTCCCTGCGATGGTAAGTTGTATTATCAGGGAATCGATATTGAAGATATTGTTGCAGGCTTTATCAAGGAGAAACGGTTTGGATTTGAGGAGACCTTGTATCTCCTGATCTTTGGTCAGCTGCCAACCGCCCAAGAGCATGAGAAGCTTTGTAAGATGCTTGCAGAATACCGGAGTCTTCCGACCAGCTTTGTGCGGGATATCATTATGAAGGCACCGAGCAAGGATATGATGAATGCGTTGGCGAGAAGTGTGCTTACCCTGTATGCGTATGATGACAGGGCAGATGATACGTCGCTTCCGAATGTGCTCAGACAGTGTCTGCAGCTGACGGCATTAGTTCCGGTCATTTCGGTATATGGCTATCAGGCATACCGTCATTATCATGACGGGCAGAGCTTATTTATTCATGTACCGCAGGAGAATCTGTCGACCTCAGAAAATATCTTATATCTGCTACGTCCGGACAGCTCTTATACAGAGCTGGAGGCACGGATTCTGGATCTGGCTCTGGTGCTTCATGCCGAGCATGGCGGCGGTAATAACTCTACATTTACCACGCATGTGGTTACGTCCTCCGGAACGGATACCTATTCTTGTATTGCCGCGTCTCTGGGCTCTTTGAAGGGACCGAAGCACGGCGGTGCAAATATCAAGGTTGTTAAGATGTTTGACGATATGAAGCGTCAGGTCAGTGACTGGACCAATGAGGATGAGGTCCGTACATACCTGCGGGATCTGCTGAATAAGAAGGCATTCGATCATCAGGGTCTGATCTATGGTATGGGACATGCGGTGTATTCGCTATCGGATCCGAGAGCGAGAGTATTTAAGCAGTTTGTAGAACAGCTGTCCGTAGAAAAGAACCGGACAGAGGAATATGAATTATATTCCATGGTCGAGCGGCTTGCACCGGAGGTGATCGCGGAGGAACGCAGGATCTACAAGGGTGTCAGCGCAAATGTCGACTTCTACAGCGGCTTTGTATATAGTATGCTGGATCTTCCGACTGAGCTCTATACACCGATCTTTGCCATTGCCAGAATGGCGGGCTGGAGCGCACACCGGATGGAGGAGCTGATCAATCAGGGCAAGATCATTCGTCCGGCTTACAAGTCGGTAGC
>CACZRT010000185.1 GCA_902783585.1 uncultured Lachnospiraceae bacterium
ATACCTTATGACTTCCGCACTTTCGTACGTCTTAGTTGATTACTGCGTCATAAGGGGGGACCCACTTGTGGGGAGATACCTTATGACAGCTCGTACTTTCGTACACCTTTAATAATTAGTTCTTATGAATAATTATTCTTCACTGCTTCTAAGCTCTAATCCCAGCTCTTTCAGCTTGCCTAATACTTCCTCTAATGACTTGCGTCCAAGATTACGAACCTTCATCATATCCTCAGAAGTCTTATTGGTCAGTTCCTCTACAGTATTGATTCCTGCACGTTTCAGGCAGTTGTAAGAACGAACAGACAATTCCAGCTCATCGATACTCATTTCAAGTACCTTGCCCTTCTCATCATCCTTCGTCTCAACCATAACCTCTGTAGACTTCGCATTCTCGGACAGATCGATAAATAAGCTCAAATGCTCACTTAAGACCTTAGCAGCAAGGCTGACTGCCTCATCCGGAGCCAGGGTTCCGTTCGTGAATACATCTAAGGTCAGCTTATCATAATCGGTAACCTGTCCCACACGAGTATTCTCAACCGTCATGTTCACACGCTCTACCGGAGTATAGATGGAATCGATCGCGATAAAGTCAATGGAAAGGTCTTCCTTCTTATTCTTATCAGCACCTACATAACCCCGACCCTTGGAAATGGTAAGCTCCATATCCAGACGTGCTTCCGGACCGCTCAACGTAGCGATCACCTGATCCTTATTAATGATCTCAATATTGCTGTCTACATGAATATCTGCTGCAGTAACAACACCTTCACCCTCATATTCAATATATGCGGTAGATACTTCAGCGGACGAACTATTCTTGATTGCTAATTCCTTGATGTTCATGATGATCTCTGTTACATCTTCCTTGACACCGGGAATCGGACTGAACTCATGCAATACACCCTTGATCTTCACAGCAGTAACTGCTGATCCAGGCAAGGAAGAAAGCATAATTCTTCTAAGTGAATTACCAAGTGTTGTACCATAGCCTCTCTCTAATGGTTCCACTACAAATCGGCCATACTTGTTATCTTCGGATATCTCTGCAATTTCAATTCTAGGCTTTTCAAACTCAAACACTATTCATGACCCTCCTTTTGGGTATATGCTGCTTATCATCCGGCCGGCTGATATCCGGCCAGATCATAATCGTTTTTAGTGGTATTCCCTCTATTGCGGTTATCCTTCCTAAGATTACTTAGAATACAACTCGACAATCAGTGTCTCATTCACAGGAACATCGATCTGCTCTCTGTTCGGTAATTCAACCACAGTACCGGTCAAAGTCTCCTGATTTACCTCTAACCATGCAGGAACTAATCTTCCTCCGGTTACCTCTAAGATATCCTTATATCTCTGGCAAGACTTGCTCTTCTCTCTGATCTCGATCTTGTCACCGGCCTTCACTCTGTAAGACGGGATATTGACGCACTTGCCATTGACTAATACATGCTTATGATCCACAATCTGTCTGGCTTCCTTACGGGTTCTTGCAAAACCAAGACGGAAAATAACATTATCCAGTCTGGACTCCAGTAAGATCATAAGGTTCGGACCGGTTAAGCCCTTCTGACGCTCTGCAATCGCATACAGATTACGGAACGGCTTCTCTAATACACCATATATGAACTTAGCCTTCTGCTTCTCGCGTAACTGAAGACCATATTCACTCATTTTTCTGTTCGCTCTATTTAATGTTCTGTTAGATTTCTTGTCTACTCCGAGATACATAGGCTCCATACCCAAAGATCTGCATCTCTTAAGAACGGGAGTTCTATCTACTGCCATTTATCTGTACCTCCTATATTAGACTCTACGACGCTTTGGTGGGCGACATCCATTATGTGGAACCGGTGTAACATCTGTAATAGAAAGTACAGTCAAGCCACATGCTGAAAGTGCACGGATTGCTGCTTCACGACCAGAACCCGGACCCTTAACCATAACATCAACGGACTTCAAACCATGAACTAAAGCTGCCTTAGTTGCAGCCTCTGCTGCCATCTGAGCGGCATACGGTGTAGACTTTCTGGAACCTCTGAATCCCATCTCGCCTGCACTTGCCCATGATAAAGCGTTACCCTCAGCATCTGTAAGAGTAACAATCGTATTATTAAAAGATGACTGAATGTGTGCCTGACCGCGTTCTACGTTCTTCTTAACACGCTTCTTAGTCACTTTTTTCGTAACTTTATTAGCTGCCATTACATAAACCTCCTAGGTGATTAACGGACTACCGTTATACAATCAATTACTTCTTCTTATTAGCTACAGTTCTCTTCGGACCCTTACGTGTTCTTGCGTTGGTCTTCGTCTTCTGACCACGAACCGGAAGTCCCTTTCTGTGACGGATTCCACGATAACATCCGATTTCCTGTAAACGCTTAATATTCATAGCTACTTCTCTACGAAGATCACCTTCTACAACCTGTGTTGCATTAATGACTTCGCTGATTCTCTTAACTTCATCATCCGTCAGATCACGGACACGAGTATCCGGATTTACGTTAGCTTCTTTCAAGATACGCTTTGCACTGGTATTACCAATACCATAGATATAGGTAAGACCGATTTCAATACGTTTTTCTCTTGGTAAATCAATACCTGAAATACGAGCCATGTATTTCTACCTCCATAAAATAGTATTCTCTTGTTTCATAATATAAATAGCAAAACGTATCCGCATACATATGTATGGGTGAAATGCATACGCCACCTTTATATTACAGTTAATGACATTTTATTTTAATTAGCATGATCGCTCATGCTACAGCCGCTTCAATGATAATGTGTAATCCGATGTAGATACTCATCGAACTACGATGGGAAGTCAACCCTGTCTCTGCTTGTGCTTAGGATTCTCGCAGATTACACGGATGCTTCCTTTTCTTTTAATGATTTTGCATTTGTCGCAAATCGGTTTAACGGATGCTCTAACCTTCATTAAAATCTCTCCTTTCGAAAAAAGTCCGCTACAAGCTTATATGATAACACTATTTTCCAGTGTTTGCAATAGTTTTTTTATCGATTTTTTTAAGTCGATTTTTTTAAGTTTTATCATCTATATAATTGATGATGTCCGATTATTTATTTCTCCAAACGATCCGTCCCTTTGTCAGATCATATGGGGAAAGCTCGATCTTAACCGTATCTCCCGGCAGGATCTTGATATATCCCATCCGGATCTTACCACTAATATGTCCGAGAACGACATGTCCGTTCTCTAACTGCACCCGAAACATTGCATTCGGTAACTTCTCAAGTACTACGCCTTCTACTTCAATCGCATCAGTTTTTGCCATATTTAAAACCTCCTAAAATAAAACTTACTTGATATATGCTTCTCTATCCTGATATTACAGCTAGAGCGGGATTCCATCAGCTCTTGATAAGATCTCCGGTTCTCCGTCTGTAATCAATATTGTATTTTCATAATGGGCGGATAAAGAACCATCGTAGGTAACTACTGTCCAATCATCGTCCATCCAGACCACATCGTATTCTCCGGCATTCACCATAGGCTCTACCGCAATGGTCATACCCGCTTTTAATTTCATGCCCCGGCGGTCTGCATAATTCGGAACATTCGGTTTCTCGTGCACCTTCTTACCGATTCCGTGTCCGGTGAGATCCCGCACTACGGAAAACCCTTGTGCCTCTACATATTCCTGAATGGCCCTTCCGATATCTATAATGTGATTTCCGGCCCTTGCCTGTTGGATGCCCACAAAAAAGCTCTGCTTCGTAACCTCTACCAGACGTCTGGTCTCCTCGGATACATCCCCTATGCAGATCGTCCGCGCGGCATCGGAATGATATCCCCGATAATTCACACCGGCATCCAGACTGACAATATCCCCATCCCGTATGATATGCTTCTCATTCGGAATTCCGTGAACAACCTCATCATTAATGGATACACATATGGAACCGGGAAATCCATATAGATGTAAGAACGACGGTTCGCAGCCATAGTCCCGGATGATGGTCTCACCGATCCGGTCTACCTCCTTGGTACTCATTCCTGCCTTGACCTCCTTGGCCAGCTGGTCATGGGTCAAGGCAAGAATCCGTCCCGCTTCTCGCATAAGTTCTATCTCTTCCTGAGATTTTCTGCGAACCATTCTATTCACCTAATATCTTGCAGATTGCAGCGAATACATCGTTCATATCAACGGTACCGTCTACTTCCTTCAAAATATTCTTCTTATTATAGTAATCGATCAACGGCTGGGTCTGCTCGTGATAGACACCCAGTCTCTTCTGAACGGTCTCCGGCTTATCATCATCCCGAAGGATCAGATCGCCGCCGCACGCATCACATTTGCCTTCTTCCTTGGTCGGATTATATACAATATGATAGGTTGCGCCGCAGCCGACACATGCACGTCTTCCGGACATTCTGTTCACGATGTTCTCATCCGGTACTTCTACGTTGATCGCATAATCGACATTCTCACCGATCGCAGCAAGTGCCTTATCGAGTGCCTCTGCCTGCGGAATCGTTCTCGGGAAACCGTCTAAGATGTAACCATTCTTGCAATCATCTGCCTTAAAACGATCAATGACAAGATCCACAACCAGCTCATCCGGAACCAGAAGTCCCTGATCCATATAAGTCTTAGCCTTAGCGCCAAGCTCTGTACCGTTCTTAATATTCGCACGGAAAATATCGCCCGTTGAAATATGCGGAATTCCGTATTTCTCAGCAATCATCTTTGCCTGTGTTCCCTTACCTGCACCCGG
>CACZRT010000186.1 GCA_902783585.1 uncultured Lachnospiraceae bacterium
ATGTCCGTTGGTGCACGAACCGATCACCACCTGGTCGATCTTGATCTCTCCTACCTCATCAATGGTCTTGGTATTCTCCGGCAAATGTGGGAATGCAACGGTAGGCTTCAACTGACTTAAGTCAATGGTATAGGTCTCATCATACTCCGCATCCTCGTCTGCCTCGTAGACCTTATATTCCTTGGTGGAATGCTCCTTCATATATTCGATCGTGATATCATCGACAGGGAAGATTCCGTTCTTACCGCCGGCCTCGATCGCCATATTCGTAATTGTGAAACGATCATCCATCGATAAATATTGAATGCCGTCTCCCACAAATTCCATAGACTTGTATAACGCGCCATCCACACCGATCATTCCGATAATATGTAAGATGATATCCTTACCGCTGATCCACTTCGCCGGCTTACCGGTCAGCACGAATTTGATCGCAGACGGAACCTTGAACCATGCCTTGCCGGTCGCCATGCCTGCCGCCATATCCGTACTTCCGACACCGGTAGAGAACGCGCCAAGCGCACCATAGGTACAGGTATGAGAATCCGCTCCGATCACTGCATCTCCTGCAACCACAAGTCCTTTTTCCGGAAGCAGTGCATGCTCGATTCCCACCTCTCCTACATCAAAGAAGTTCGTGATCTCATGCTCTGCGGCATACTGTCTTACACACTTGCAGTGCTCCGCGCTCTTAATATCCTTATTCGGTGTAAAATGGTCTAAGACCATCGCGATCTTATCCTTATCGAATACTTCCTTCGTGTTGAATTTCTCCATCTCATGAATGGCAACCGGCGTGGTAACATCATTACCGAGCACCAGATCCAGATCTGCCTCGATCAACTGTCCGGCCTCCACCGATTCTAACCCGGCATGTGCTGCCAGGATCTTCTGTGTCATTGTCATTCCCATGATTCATTCCTCCTGTATCACTGACCTAGCAATCCATATGTTTGCTTACTTTCCTATAATCGGTAATTGTAATGCTCCTGTTTTCTTCAAACAATCATCTCACAATCGACTATTACCTATAATAGAGGATAATCCTCATTTTTTCAATCTTTTTTCTTATAAACAACCGTCAATGCTATTAATGCGAAATTAACGCAACAGGAACGCAACAGGATCCACGAAAATCATTTGCCAATCATATTCTGAAATGCTATACTTGTAAGGAGTTGATCGTATGTAATCAGGAAACCATATATACACAAAAGGGAGGACCAGTCATATGGCAGTGCATGAGAAATCAAATGAATCTTCCGAAGATTATCTTGAAACAATATTGATCTTAAGCGAACGCTTACCGGTCGTTCGTTCCGTTGATATCGCCAATGAACTTGGATATAAGAAATCCAGCATCAGTATCGCAATGAAAAACCTGCGTGCCAAAGAGATGATCCGTGTCACGGACGAGGGATACATATATCTGACAGACGCCGGCAAGAAGGTCGCCGAGATGGTCTATGAACGGCATCTTCTGATATCGAAAGGGCTTATGAAGCTTGGCGTTCCGGAGGAGATTGCAACCGATGATGCATGCCGGATCGAGCATGTCATCAGTAAGGAAAGCTTCGAAGCAATTAAGGAGCTTATGAAGCGTCACGGCATTGAAAATGACCGTAAATTTGAAGCAGAATCCTAACTAACAACTACCCGTAGACATCTATAGAACAGGATACAGCAATCGAATAACACGAATAAATAGAAAGTGAAGTCAGATATCGGTTTGGGATATCTGACTTTTTACATGTATAACCCTTGAAATAATTGGTAATACTGTTCATGAATAAAAGAAAGGAGAATCATACTCATGAACCATTTATCAGAACTGGAATTACAGAACCTCCGTCACTTGATCGGCGGCTATGAAACCACCCACTGCAAGATGCAGTCCTACGCCCGGGAAGCAAGCGATCCACAGATCAAGTCCTTCTTCGAGGAAGCTGCAACTTCTTCCTCCGAGAACAAGCAGACCCTGATGAAATTCCTTCACTGATCCTTACGGATACAAAAATAGCTTAAGATAC
>CACZRT010000187.1 GCA_902783585.1 uncultured Lachnospiraceae bacterium
AAAGTTCTTATGCGCCAGCTTCTTGCGATCTTACGGGTTCTTATCAACTGCTCCGGATACTGTAGTTTTCTTCCTCGGTATACACCCCGCAATAATCAGAACTCCTGCGATTCCTATCACAATCCACTTATAATCCAAAGTCCTTCTGATCCAGCCACCGACTTGTGGTATCGACAGAACTTCTTTACCGACATACCCTGCATATGTGCTATTGGACTTACATGATCGCAATTGTGACCAATGCCAAGCACTTATCACACCACCTTACTATACTCCTCTATCACACATGTGTGCGTCTTTGTATCCTCGTCATAGTTTATTCCAACCAGAACGATTTTTCCACCGTAGTTGGTGAGTACCTTTGGATAATTTCTGTCTTTTATCTGCTTTATGGCACCCTCCGCATCCTTGTTCCACTTCAACTCCACAATCATGGCTGGTAGTGTGGACCTGCGCTTAGGAAGGAATACCACATCCGCTATTCCGTGACCGCTTGGTAGCTCCTCTACCTTCGCATATTGATCGACACAGGAGATATATGCCATTTTAACCACGTATCTCAGACTCTGTTCATTACTATAGTATGTTGGAGCGTATTCGGAATCATGGACATCTGCTATTGCCTTCGCAACAGCATCACTATTTCCATCCAATGTATCCTTCAGCAGTTTGTCAGACTTCCTGACCAACTCGATCAGGCTCTTATGCTTCGCTTTTCTCAATATCTTATCAAATTCAGACCGAACCTCTTCATTCGGGATCTTCACTAGACCCACCACCGAATCGTCATCATAGGAATCCGGCTCCTCTTCATAGGTCAGATATCCTAAATGAGTGAGGAGCGTAAGCACATCGTCCTTGCAGGTGAATGTCTCCACATCATTCTGGAAGGAGTCGGTATCCACTATTACACTCTCACCGGCGATCAGCCTTGCAATCGTATCCTGCAGATCATCCTGATCCATATCAATATATGTCATCAGAGTTTCTGCCGCAGATGTCTTTTTCCAGTAGGATGAGAAAATGCCCGTTTCAAGAGCCTGCATCACGGAATACGGATTATAAATCGAGTGCTCTTTGCCAATGGTATATCCATCATACCAGAGCTTCATCTTTTCAAAGTCTTTGTCCTTCTCTTCGCAAATCCTTTTCACTTCTTCTTCAGTAAAACCAACAAAGCCTGCAAATTCTCCCGGTATAAGTACAGAATACTCCCTGAAATCAGATATCGCTGACTGGGAACCATCCTTCTTAATTGGCAAGATACCTGTCATGTAGGCTGCGGCAAATATTTTTGATGTGGTACCACTATTCTTAAAAAGTGATCGAAGAAATTCAAGATAATCTTTTTGAATAGCAGGTTTATCTGCCGCCTCTCTTATAGGTGCATCCCACTCGTCAATAATCATAACGATTTTATCGCCTGTGTATTGAACGAGATTAACAAGCGTTGGAGCAAATCCCTCTTCAATCACCACATCAGGATAGATTCTCCTTATTTCATCTGCAATGTTTCGTTTTATGTAGGGAACGATATCCTTTAATTCTGTCTCACCAATAATCCCTGTCATATCCAAATATATGACATCATATTTATTTAGATGTTTCTCATAGCTTTTATCTTCTGAAATATTATACGCCGAAAACAGCTCACGCGAATCACATGTCTTATCGTAATATGCGCACAACATCTGCGCTGCATATGACTTTCCGAAACGGCGAGGTCTGCTGATGCAGGTAAGGTTTTTCGTCGAATTGATTGTATGATTAATGATTCCAATCAATCCAGTCTTGTCGACATATTCATTTTTTATAATTCTTGTAAATCCACTATTCCCTGGATTCAAATATGTTCCCATCTGGCAGATCTCCTTTCCTCTGTCACCGCCTGACAGACGATTTTCTATTTGTGACTAACCACTTCTTCAGTTCTTTAACACACTCGGGAAGACTATATGCTTCTTACTCGCACCTTGACAACTGAATAATTCACTGTGTACTTTGGAGATGAGCAGTCCCTCTATGACATAGCTTCGCCATCATCGCATGTCTGAACCCGATGCTTTCTCATATATGTAAGATCCAATCTTCCGGAGCCGTATAACCCTCTAAGAAGAATTAAGATTCTGTTATAATCAAACAATAGTAATCATACATCATATTCATGAAATAATCAAGTAATTCACGCACCCAATAATTCCCACACCAGTTTTCATCTCAGCTTGATGCTATTCGGAGAACTTGAATAGTTTACAACTTGAGCACCTCTACCTTCAAAGTATGTCTTTAGTACTCCCGCATCGTATCCTGCTTCTCCGGGTTCTAGTAATGCATCTGTGGAATCAAAGAATACAATCTGAGGCTGTTCAACTACATCGTAGAACTGTGTAGACATTCCCCAATTACCATGATGGGCAGCTTGGATATATGTAACATCATGAAGATCTTCTGAATGTCTGGATAGTATATAATTCTCCATCTGCACCTGCTCATCTGCACAGAATAACACCTTGTCCTCAATGCCAGATACCACAAACAATAAAGATCCATTATTACAGAGATTAACCGTTGAGTGATTCACATCACTATCCCACCCATGTAGTACATCAAAGGCAAGCCCTATGCATTCAAACGAATCATTCTCCTGCAGGATATGTACATTATCCAATTCATTAATAATCTGATAATACTTCTCACAGGCATCAAATGCATCATACCACTGAGCCGTCTCTCGATATCGATCATAATCCAGGTTGGTCACATAGATATCATCAACGTCTATATCCGTGTTCTCG
>CACZRT010000188.1 GCA_902783585.1 uncultured Lachnospiraceae bacterium
CATAAGTTGCGATGATGAATACCGGATGCGGTGTTACAAAACCCTTGTCAAAACTCTGCTTCATTGTGCTGCCTCCTTAAATATGTTTTTTTCTAATATCGTGATTGATCCTTATCGGCTTGGCAAATATAGTCTTCTGCTCTCATGATGACTGCCAGCCTTCCTTTTCCATTATAATTCGCGAGAAAGAACTTGTCTATATTTTCCATAGCTCATCTCATATTATCTCATCTCATATTTAATGTCTTCTCATAATTAAAATATGGAAGAAATCAAGAATAGATTATCTTCGTATCATTCAAGAGTTTCAGAAGTTCTCTACAACAACCTCGTTACCGGCCTTCAATTCCGGCTTTTCCTTACTACCTTTCAGATAGGTATCAAAGAATTCCATATGACACTGACAGACGATCTCATGCACCATATCAGGATCTGCCTTTCCTACGAGAAAACGAATTGGGATGGCATGCTTTAAGTCCGAGAATCCTATATGCTGCATGCCTTCTATGATCACCCTGTATGCCGGTGCTTCTTTCTGCACGAGTCCTCTGTAGATCAGTTCAATATTCCCTCTACAGTCTATTTGAAGATATGGTTTCTTCATAACTTTACCGTCATGCTCTCCAAAAAGGACTCCATCGATATTAATCCCACACTTATAATCATCGTAGTCCTGACAAAGCGCATATGCCACGGCACCGCCCATAGAATGTCCGCTCACACCGATCCCCAGACTGAAATCTATGAAATCAGAATAGTGTTCTTTTGCGTAGTTGACAGCAGCCAAAGTATCCTTTTCCCATTCCTTTATGCGTCCATTCAGATATGAGCAGCATGACTTCTGCCACTGATCGATCGCCGCTGCCTTCTCCTCCATACTTCCCTTCATCTTTTTCAGGCGGGACATTTCCTTGGATACCTTCATGATAGAGGTGTTATACATCCATTTTTTGATCCGGTTCTCAAAGGGGATCACCGTACCGTCATCCAATTCCGTAAGCAGGGCCTCATAGGAATGGCAAACCGCGATCACGACATATCCTCTGGAAGCAAGCTCTATACATAGAAAGGAATTCCCCTCCCGATACGACTGATACCCATGACTGAATACGATCAGCGGAAACTTCTGTCCCGGAACATGCGGTGCGTCTATGTAACACTCGGACAGGTTCTCTCCATTTGCCTCGATACGATCATAATTAACATCCGCAAAATAAGCTTTCTTGATTGCCTTTGTCATCTCACGGCTCAGATATCTTGCCTTTTTTAATCCGGCGACCTTCTCCTTCGGTGCAGGATAATACACTCTGGCAGCCACACTTCGCATCTCATTTTCATGCTCCTTTAACACTTCCGGTCTATCATTATATACGGTATATGTAAATGTTCCGACGGCATATTTGCCTGTTGGTTTTGGATTCTCTCTTTTCTTCATGACTCTTCTCCTCCAAATAATAAGATGATCGACGTTGCAAGTGTATCAAATAAAGGTCCCGGTGTACTGTTCACATTCGTGACCGCCCCCTTGTAACAAGCCGTCAATATACAATTCATTTCGATTCCCGTATATGCGGCAGAAATGAATTCCAATATCTCCTTAGGCGGTCTCTTGGGTGTTAGCTGCCTCTCCTTGCACGCCTTCTCAATAAGAGGCATGGTAACCGTTGCCAGATGCTCAAGGTTGCCATTGCCCCCCTTGACTGCTCCTATGATTTTAGCTGCTCTCTTCGGTTCATTGATTGCAAGGACATTTAAGTCAAAATTGATTTTTTGAATATCCAAAAGATGCTCTTCCATGACTTCGGCAAGAATGCTGCAGACCCGGTGAGTAATCTCCTCAAAGCCTGCGTCCTTATCATTGGTTGCCTCGTCTATCCGGCAGGTAATATTGTAATCCGATCTCATATTAGCGATCATATCGCATAGAATCTCATCCAGATCCTTATAAAACCTATAGATCCCTCCCTGTGACAGACCGGTCTCTTCAATAACATCCGTCATGGTAACCATTTCCACAGGCTTCCTAAGACAGACCCTGTATGTTGCATCCACGATAGACTTCTTCTTGTTCTGCATATATTCTTCTGATACCTTCGGCATAATAAAACCTCCTTAAAATGAAACTACGTTCATTTTAAGGAGGCTTTCATGAAATGTCAATATATAAATGAAACCATTTTCATTTTTAGTTCCATATGGATTCCTTTGCCTTTTCCAGCGCGTCTATTACCCTGTCGCACCATGCATCAAATTCCGGATCCTCCTTCTGGCACTCTTCCGGATGAGACAGAATATAATTAAGCGCAATCCTGACGCCCCTGTGGAACGGAACATGAGTCCCCATATCCGGCGCCAGATGCTTTAATTTGCTGTTATCGAATACAACAGATACCGACTTGTCACCGATCAGGCTGCCTGTATAATCATATCCGTATTTATCTCCGACAGCCGCAAGAAAATCCGATGATACGTGATAAGCGGTAAGTTCTACCCCGAGAGCATCCGCGATGGTTGCATAGATCTGGTTCCATGAAAGTGTCTCATCTCCTGTGATGTGAAAGGCCTCGCCGATCGCATGCCTATTTCCCATAAGCCCTGTATATCCAATAGCAAAATCCGAATTAAAGGTAAGATGCCACAGGGAAGTACCATCGCCCTGAATGATCACAGGCTTGCCCTCTTGCATTCTCTTAATTACCTGCCAGAAGCCGTTCTTCCCATGAACTCCAAGCGGGATATTCCTCTCATCATAGGTGTGGCTGGGACGAACGATCGTCACCGGAAATCCTTCTTCTCTGTATTTCTTCATCAGGAACTCCTCACAGGCAATCTTATCCCTTGAATACTGCCAATACGGATTGGCAAGTGTCGTGCCTTCCGTGATGCGATAGTCTGCCGCAGGCTTATGATAAGCCGACGCTGAGCTGGTATAGATATACTGTCTCGTCTTATCCTTAAAGAGACGATAATCGCGTTCCACATGATCTACCGTAAATCCGATAAATTCACAAACGGTATCGAAGGTAAGTCCCTCAAGCTTCTTAGCCACATCCGCTTCATCGTTAATATCCGCAATGATCGAATGCACCCTGTCTGATTCAAATATCTTGCGGTTGCCCCGGTTGATGAGCCATACCTCCCAATCTAGCTCGTCCACCAGTCTCTTAACCACCGCTGTACTGATCGTCCCTGTTCCGCCGATAAATAATGCTTTCATGCCAATGCCCCCAATCTTACATAGTTAATCATTTCCTCGATCACCATCAAAGGTTTTTCGAAAAATGTATCCTGTCATCGAATATAAAACGATAATATAACCTCATTCTGACATAATTCTTAATGAAATCATTAAAATTATATAGGAACCTCCTCTATCAAAGCCGCCTCGCCCATGATTTTTAGCATCTACTTTTTCAGTTCCCCCGCTACTCTGGCAATCCTTGCCGCATGGATCATCAGCTGCTTTTTTGTAATGGTTCCTGCTTTATATGCCTTTAGAACCTCCTCATAATCGTTTTTGGTTCCGGGCATGAACAGATCGCCCCCTGCCAGAATTACATTCGGGGCATGCGCCGTCGGATACTTGCAATCCTTTTCTGTCGTATATCCATTGATGACCCAATCCGTCATGATCAATCCCCGATAGCCAAATTCACACCGCAGAATATCGCGGGTCAAAGCCTCGGACTCTGATGTATGCGTACCGTTCAAGAGATTATAGGAAGACATGACCGCCTTAGGATGCGACTGCTTCACACAGATCTCAAAGCCCTTAAGATAGATCTCACGGAATGTCCTCTCGCTCATCATACTGTTATTCTGTGTCCGGTTATACTCCTGATTATTCGCTGCATAATGCTTAATCGTTGTTCCGCAGCCATTATGCTTCTGAACTCCCTTCGTAATTGCGGCCGCCATCGTTCCACTGATCAGCGGATCTTCCGAATAGTATTCAAAGATCCTTCCGCAGCGGATGTCCCGATGAATATTCAGAGCAGGAGCCAGCCAGAGATCAACATGGAAGAGCTGCATTTCCTCTCCTATAATGTCTCCGCAAATGGTGGCAAAATTAGGATTAAAGCTCTGCGCGATCGCTGTTCCGATCGGTATGGCTGTCGCATATTGATGACGGATAACATCCTGTTTCTTCGGCCGGTATCCGTTCATCTTCATGATACCTCTAACAAGCTTCGGCATATACATCAACACAGATTCCGGAAGCACGGCTTCTCCAAGTCCGTGAACTCCGTCTTCACTCTTTGCATAATGCTTTGTCAGCCGCAGCCCCGCCGGTCCGTCTGCCATTACCAAAGAAGGAATTCCATACGCACCTGCATCCAGATAAGTTTGTCCTGCCGCTCCCGCCACCGAAGAGCCGGCATTTCCAATAATGCTCACAAACCCTTTGTTCTTCTCATTATAGGCTCCGATCGCCGTCTTGATCAAATGATCAATCGGCATATTCCGGATCTCTTCCGTGATCTCTTCTCCGTCACATCCGGAATTATACTCAATCGCAACGGTCTCTATATCATTCGCGTTCAGTTCCATAACCGGAAGCCGATTCAACATATCCTTGTCTAATATATCTCTTGGCTCCGGATCCGGCTTCCAATCTTCAAAGTCCGGCTTAGCAACACACGACCTGACCTTCGTACATAGAATCTCTTCTTTTAATCTCACGATTCCCGAAGGCACGGTATTCCTGCTGCTGTTGCCCACACGAATGATATAATCTCCGGGTTCTAAGACATAAGCCTGCTGATCCCTGCTATAGGAGGCGATTTCTCTCATCGAGAAGGAGACCTCTATCATCCCTGTCTCTCCTTCGTCAAGCTCCTTTGTTTTGGCAAACCCGGCAAGCGTCTGATAGGGCTGATCCAGCTTACCCTGCGGGACCGACACATAGATCTGAACAACCTCTTTGCCGGCGCAGCCGCCAACATTGGTAATCCCTGTCCGGACCGTAACCGTATCCCGATCAAGCGTAACATCGGCGGTACTCATTTCAAATTCACTATACGATAATCCATAGCCAAATGGATATAAAGGAATCTTACCCACACTGTCAAAATAACGATATCCTACATATATGCCCTCTTTGTACCGGGTGTCATTCTTATCCCCGAATTCTCCGATCTTGCAATAGTCCTTCCATCCGGCCCAGGTCGTTGTCAGTTTGCCGGATGGATTGCTTCGGCCTATGATGATATCTGCCAGAATGTCTCCTGTCTTAACACCCAGCTGGGATAATACAAGGATATTCTTCACATAAGCAACCGCAGACAGATCCACGACTCCTCCCACATTCAGCACTAGCATGAAATTCTCATATTTCTCATTACATATTCGGATATCCCGGATCTCGGTCTTGGTCAGCTTGATATCTCCACGCACGGCTTTTCGGTCACTGCCTTCCCCTGATATTCTGGAAAGCACATAGATGGCTGTGTTGCCTTCTCCGTCAATTGGAAGCTCGTACTCCGGTTCCGGCATTGTCCGTCCCATACCGATCATGGCAGCCAGAGTGTGCCGGGCTCTTGCTTCGCGTTTCACTCGTTGAATGAATTCCGTCTCTGCCTGCTCCCTGATCTGATCATAACGATCTAGCCATTCCTTCGTTGTAATCTGATATCCAGCGCGTTCCAGTCCCTTCTCGATCGTAACATAGAATCGGGAATTCACTTCTCCGGAGCCGGTTCCTCCTTTGACCGTCCGCCTGGCTCCGCTTCCATACAGGGCGATATTCCCTCCTTTACGAATCGGAAAATGGCCATCCTTATTCAGAAGTACCGTACATTCTGAACCATATCTCCGAAGAATCCGATTGTGTCTCTTTTCATAATCATTTAGTTCCATATTCACTCTCCATTCCCTATACAATCATTTCGCTGCTCCAAGTTAACTTTTAAAATTAATTGTATCACTCACCACCATACGTCACAATGTTTTTTTGCTATGATCCTTTGGATTTCCAACAAAACAAAAAAGGCTTCCCAAAACTAAAAAAA
>CACZRT010000189.1 GCA_902783585.1 uncultured Lachnospiraceae bacterium
CCCATCTCGTGAGCAAAGCTCACTCGATGTCCGTTGATTTGTAAATACAAATCAACGATCATCCAAATAAAAATAGTTTCTTACATGCAAGCATGACGAAACATATTTTTATTTGTCTGATTGCTTTGTGCTCCCAAATTTATCCGCCCAGATAGCTCAGTTGGTAGAGCAGAGGACTGAAAATCCTCGTGTCACTGGTTCGATTCCGGTTCTGGGCACTTTCAAACTTCATATTATGGTTTTATGCGCGAGTGGCTCAGTTGGTGGAGCACGACCTTGCCAAGGTCGGGGTCGCGGGTTCGAGTCCCGTCTCGCGCTCTTTTTAATTTTAAACCCTATACAGGGACGAGAAACCGCGAAGCGGGTGAGATCGCTATGAGCACACTTTTTAGTTTAAAGATTCACCCTCAGTACCAGTGCCGAGATCTTCGGGATCCGCACATACAGGCGGTTGTTCGTTACCCTGTATGGCATCGGATCGGTCAGATAACCGTCCTCTGTCGACAGGATCAGCTGTGTCAGAACACTGCGATCCGGAATTCCAATCTCTGCCACACTGAATTTCAGTTCCCTGTCTTCATAGTTATTATTCAAGATCACAACAACCTTATTATTCTGGTCAAATCGTCCGTAAGCCACTAATTTATGTTCGCCGAGCAGGAACCGGTAAGAACCGCGCATAAGTGCCGGATTTTCCTTGTGTATCCGTATAATCTCTTTATGAAAATCGATCAATTCCTGATCCTCATGTCCCCAAGGATAGGTTCTGCGGCTATCCGGGTCGGTCCAGCCGCATACACCGGCTTCATCGCCATAATAGATGGTCGGAGCTCCCGGCCATGTCATCTGGAATACAACGGCCTCGCGAAATACACCCTTGTTCACATTCTGCTCTGCCGCATCAACGCCAACGGTATGAATCCGCCCAACCATACGGTTCGTTCTGGTCAGGAACCGCGAATGGTCGTGATTCGACAGCTCATTCATGGAGATATAGAGTGACTGATGATGAAACCGCGACATATGATGTCTGAGTGCTCCGATAAAGGTATCCGGATTCCCCAGCAGATCCCCACGGAATTCATCGCTATGCTTCTCGATACCGGTCAGGAACCAGGAAATCGGCTCCATAAAGGCATCATAATTCATGACGGTATCCCATTCACCGCCCTTTAACCATTCCTTCGGATCTCCGTAATGCTCTGCTAAGATCAGCGCATTCGGATTGGCTTCCTTCACATTTTTTCGAAAATCCTGCCAGAACTTGTGATTAAACTCCGAACTATGGCCAAGATCAGCTGCCACGTCCAATCGCCAGCCATCCACATTAAACGGCGGAGATACCCATTTTCTTCCGATCTTCATGATATAATCATAGAGCTTCGGCGATTCCTCATAATTCAGCTTCGGAAGCGTGTCATTCCCCCACCATCCATCATAGCTCGGATTGTATGGCCAGTGGAACTCATCATGGAACTTGAAATAGCTGCGATACGGGCTGTCTGCCGAGATATACGCGCCCTTCTCGTAGCCCTCCTGATTCTCGTAGATACACTCCCGGTCCATCCATTTATTAAAAGAACCGCAATGATTGAAGACCCCGTCTAAGATGATCTTCATGCCCCGCTTGTGCACTTCTTCTACAAGCTGTATAAAAAGCTGATTGCTTGCTTCCAAATTCGCGCGGTCCGTCACCCGCATGATATAGCGGGTCGCCTCATAATTCGGCGCCTGACCGTATCCCAGAAGATCCCCTCCATCCTTCACGATCCTGCCAAAATGCGGATCGACGTAATCGTAATCCTGAATATCATATTTATGATTGGACGGTGAGACAAAGATCGGGTTCAGGTAGATGACATCCACGCCCAGATCCTTCAGATAATCCAGCTTGTTCATGACTCCCTGCAGATCACCGCCATAGAACCGGCGCACATCCATATTCTCCGGCTTTGAATTCCAGTCCGTAACGCGGATCGTACCGTCCCCAATATAACTATATTCGTTATCTAAAACATCATTGGTCGGATCGCCATTGCAGAACCGGTCCACAAAGATCTGATAGAAGACGGCGCCCTTCGCCCAGTCCGGTGTCGTATAGCCCGGCACGATCTCATAATTATAGTAGGGATTTAAGTCCTTCACGGTTCCCATTTTATTGTAATAACAGGTTATTCTTCCGGATTTGATCTGGAAATAATAAGAACACGTCCGATCCGGCAGATCCCGGATGGTATATTCGTAATAATCGAACTGTTTATCAGAAAAAGCATAACTCATCTCATAATGCTGATCCTCCCATATCAATGTCACGCGATCAACATTATCTAATGCTGTACGGAAGCGGATCCGCAGATCATCACCGACTAAGGGCTCCTCCGGAGAACGATAGAAATCCGTGCCGTCACTGAACAACGCCCCCACATTCATAGCCGGACGTATAGAGAAGAAATACTTCATTGCACGTTCAGCTTTTGATAATCCGTCATAATTCGTTGAAAAATACATATCAGATCTTCCCTCCGTATATTTCTCATTACAGCTATTATTTTAATATAAAAAGCCCACTCTCACAACTATTTTTTTATAATAGGGAAGGCGAAGCCGCACCCTATTCACCCGCGCCGCCCGTGATCGACGAAGTCGATCAGTACCTATCACGGGCGTGTGCATAAACAAAGTAAAAAGGACAGCTACCGAACGCTGTCCTTTTGGAGAAGGTATTTTTTGTTACTTATGGGTGTAGCAAAAAACTATATAATGTATTGGGGGGGTTACAAGTTTATTATAGCAAATCCTGTTAAAAAGTGTTCACAAACAATTATCTTTTTTTGCGATTCTTTTGTGCAAAAAAACGATAGATTTTTCGATATCCCCAATTTGGTGATGTAAAAATAGATAATTTTGCATCTGATTACTGTTGTTTTCTTATAACGACCGGTTTCGACGCTATTCTACTCACCAATATGCCACAGCCCAATGCTTTGATTTATTATCCCTCAATGAATCGGCACGATCACTTCGTGATCCTGCCATGTCGGTCGGAGCCATTCCAACTTATGCCTGCGGCATAACGGCTCCTCCCTCAAACAAAGCCTCGAAGGTCTTGCCATCAATACGATCCTTTTCTAACAGAAGCTCTGCGCATTTGTGCAGGATTTCCATGTGATCGACCAGGATCTGCTTTGCCTTGGCATAGCAGTCATCCATGATCCGCTTCACCTCTTCATCTATGATCTCCGCGGTAGCGTCGCTGAAATTCTTGGCGTGTCCCAGATCTCTGCCAAAGAACACCTCTTCTTCATCGGAGCTTTCATAGTTGATCAGACCTAATTTTTCAGACATACCATACTTGCATACCATGGATCTGGCTGTTTCGGTTGCCACCTTGATATCCTGAGACGCACCGGTCGTAATATCTTCAAAGATCAGCTCCTCCGCGATCCGTCCACCAAAGTCCACCATGATATCCTGCAGCATCATTCCCTTGGTCGTAAATTCATTATCATTGTTCGGAAGCCGCATGGTGTAACCTGCTGCCCCCTGTCCGGTCGGAATGATCGATACGGCATAGACCGGTCCCACATCCGGCAATACATGGTACAGGATCGCATGTCCTGCCTCGTGGTAAGCGGTGATCCGTCTGGTTTTTTCCGGAATCAGACGGCTCTTCTTCTCAGTTCCGACACCCACCTTGATAAATGCCTGATCGATATCCGCCTTCTTGATATATCCATTGCCCTGCTTTGCCGCCAGGATAGCTGCCTCGTTCATCAGATTCTCAAGGTCGGCACCGACAAAGCCGGATGTCGTACGTGCGATCTCATGCAGATCTACATCATCACCTAACGGCTTATTCTCTGTATGAACCTTCAGTATATCCTCGCGTCCCTTCACATCCGGACGTCCTACGACCACCTTCCGGTCAAACCGTCCCGGACGCAGAATGGCAGGATCTAGGATATCCACACGGTTTGTTGCCGCCATGACAATAATGCCCTCATTCACAACAAAGCCGTCCATCTCCACCAACAACTGGTTCATGGTCTGTTCCCGCTCATCATGGCCACCGCCAAGACCGGAACCACGCTTTCTTGCAACTGCATCAATCTCATCGATAAATATGATACAAGGCGCATTCTTCTGAGCCTCATCAAACAAGTCTCTGACACGGGATGCGCCGACACCGACAAACATCTCCACAAAATCCGAACCGGAAATACTTAAGAACGGCACCTCAGCTTCTCCGGATACCGCCTTTGCGAGCAATGTCTTACCGGTTCCCGGAGGCCCCACCAGCAGCACGCCCTTCGGAATTCTGGCACCAAGCTTGGTATATTTAGCAGGATCTTTCAAGAAATCAACGATTTCCTCCAATTCCTGCTTCTCCTCTACCAATCCGGCAACCTTAGAAAAATCGATATCGTGATTCCGTTCAATCATCACATTGGCACGGCTCTTGCCGAAGTCCATCATCTTCGCACCGCCGCCGGCACTCTGCAGCGATCCCATGATCATGAACATAAATACCAGCATAATGACAAGCAGCAGCACATATGGCAGGAACTGACTTAACATACTCTGCCTTGCAACATCCCTTACTGACGCCTCGATCACCTTCTGATCGGAGCCATTCTCACGGATCTCTGCATTCTTCTCCTCCACCATTCGAAGGATCTCATTCACATCCGATACATAGAAGGTCTGGGTTGACCAAGCCTTCTCATCATGCGTGAGCACCTGCACGCTGCCTGTCGGCACCTCCGCATTCTGATAGATCGTCAGCGTGCTGACTCTTCCCTCATCCAAAGCCTGAACAAAGTCTGTAATCGTATAGGAATCGGCATCCGACGGCCGGTTTCTCATATAGAACATATATGCAGCCGCTATCAATACTAACAGGATCACAAACCAGATTAGTCCACGCAACGAACCCTGTTTATTCATCATTTTCTCCTTTCTCAATCTCCACTACACCAATGTACGGAAGATTTCTATACTTCTGAGCATAATCTAATCCGTAGCCTACTACAAAGGCATCCGGAATATCAAAGCCGGTATCTGCAACCGTGACTTCCTTTTCCCGCCGGTCCGGCTTATTAAGCAGCGTTACCAGCTCAATGCTTAACGGCTTTCTGCTGCCGAGAAATGGAAGCAGATAGCTTAAGGTATTCCCGGAATCTATAATATCCTCAACCACGATCACATGCTTATCCTTAATGGAATCCGACAGATCCATCAAGATCCGCACCCGTCCGCTGGAGCTTGTCTCATCGCCATAGCTCGATACCGACATAAAATCCATCGTTACCGGTATGGTCAGGTGCTTCGCCAGCTCGCAGAGGAAGAATACACTTCCTTTCAGGATTCCGATCAAATGAACCGTCTCTCCTTCATATTTTTGATTGATCCGATCCGCCATCTCGCAGATCCGTTTCTCTATCTGTTCCTGAGGAATCAAAACCGATATTTTATCCATACGTGCCTCTCCTTATGCCTGTCACAGAGCTTCTCGTTCCAACCGAAGCTCTAAGATACGACAGGTATCCTTGGTAATCTTACAGGCTTCACTGATCCGGATTCCCGGAATCCAGATCACATGACTGCCGTCCGCCACTACGAGGATCTGTTCCCGAAGCTCCCGCGGAAGCTTCTGATCGATCAGAATCCGGGAGACCTTCTTGCGAGACCCTTGCGTGTCAATGATCATATAATCGCCCATCCGGGGATTTCTGAAATATAACGCACCTTTTATTGTATCATAATCAAATACTTTCGTATAGGTTTTTTTCGAAATCTCAAATTGCTCTTTTTGAGAAAATATCTTATACAGACAGGCTCCCACACCATGAAGCCCGATCATCTGCCCGTTAAGCTCCATCTCATGCTCCGGGCTCCTATCCGTCTCCTCCAAAGAGTCCATGATCATGACTGCATCAGCTGAATATAGAATGCAATCCTTCAAACCATCTCTTTGCATATTCTTATACTCATTCTCTGAACAGGAATCCTGCCGTTCAAACCTAAGCAGATCATAACACTTGACCACCTGCACTCCATAGGGGAGATTGCACCGCTTCTCCCCATCCATCTTCAGCAGGTTCATAACCTGCTCAATATGAATCTCTGCAATATCCCGTTCCTGACCGGCAGTCTGCGCGATCTGGCGGTAGATCACATGACGGATCATCAGCTCCGGATATCCGCATAACTCTTCCACAGACAAACAGTGATCGTTCATATGTGCCTGCTCATACCGGATTGCCTCCTGTTCAACATAATCCCAATAAGCCATACTCACATCTGATAAGCCTTCTATGTGCCGTACAGCCTGTTGGTTGATCAGCGTAAGCTCCGGTATTACCCGGTTGCGGATCCGATTTCTGGAATAGCGGTCGTCCCGATTACTCTCATCATTATAATAGCGGATCCGGTTCTGATCCAGATAGGTCTCGATCGTCTCACGATCCACCTGATATAGCGGTCGGATCAGCAGATGAGCTCCGTCGCCCGTCAGATCCCGTGTCGGCGGTATTCCCTGCATACCCTTCAGTCCTGTTCCGCGTGCCATATGAAATAATACCGTCTCCACACGATCATTCTTATGATGTGCCACCGCCACCTTAGAGCCCTGTATCTCCTCTGCGACCTGCGCAAAGCATTGATACCGATACCGTCTTCCGGCCTCCTCCGTAGAACAGCCGCACTCCTTCGCATAAGAAGCGATCTCCTTGCAGAATACTCTGCATACGATCTGATTCTGCCGGCACAGCTCCTCTACATAAGCCTGCTCCTCCTTCGCAGCCTCTCTCAGCATATGATTGACATGCACAGCCGTAATGGTAAGCGCATATTCCTCCCGCAGCGCAAGCAGTGCCATCAGAAGGGCAACCGAATCTGCTCCGCCGGATACACCCACGATTACTGAATCCCCGTGTTCCAGCATATGATATTGTTCTACCGTCTTACGTACCTGATCTAACATGATTCTCCTATCGCAGCTTGCCCAATCTCTCACTGCCTGTATCTATCGTTTCTTTCCCTATGTCCAACTTCCCTGACCAGCTGTTTCTTTCCCTATATTCAACTTCTCCAACCCACTCAGTCCCGGCTTATTCTATATAATGACAGAATTTACAATCATTTTCCATCTATTATACAACGAAACTATCATTTCTTCCACAATCCCAGCACCAAAACACTGGCATCGTCCCGCATTCCGCCCGCATTCAATTCACTGATCTGTTTTAACAGACCGTCTGCAAGCTCCTGCGGATTCTTCGTATGAAGCGTTAAAATCATTTCCTTCAGCCGTTCTTCCTTATTCTCATCCGGAATCCCATCCAACAGCCCATCACTGACCATGATCACCAGATCCCCGTGGTATAATTTCTTCTGAATGGTATCGATCTCCGTCTCTTCCCGCACACCGACCGGAAGCGAGGTCGATTGAATCGTCTCAACCCAGCTGCCTCTGCGGATCAGCGTAATGGAGGCACCCATCTTCAGGAATTCCCCCACTCCAGTATATAAGTCTATCATACATAAGTCCAGTGTTGCAAAGGTTTCTCCGCCGCTTTTCGCCGTCAGCAGTTCATTCAGGAGCCGGATCGCCGTCTCCTTACGGAAGCCCGCATCCAGCATATCCTCCATCAGATCCACCAGCTGCTCGCTCTGCTCGGAAGCCTCTTCTCCACTTCCCATACCGTCTGCAAGCAGCATGAGAACTTGTCCGTTCGTCAATTCCATTTGGGAAAAATTATCACCGGATACCTCCTGTTCGTCCTTAATATGCCGACCGGCTCCCATCAGATACCGATACCTGATATCCTCCTCAAATGCGATCACATCATACTCCCGATGAATGATCATACGGCTGCTGGTGCTGACTCTGTAGTCCTCCGGCAGGATCTCACTAATGATCTGCGCCGCCTCCTTGGTCGTCATGACACGTCCCCGTATCGTCCGCGCCGACAGATATAACTCCTTCCTGCCATACATCCCGTGTACCAGAACCATTTCCCGGATCTGCACATGCTCCTTGGTAAACCGCCTTAACAACGCGTTCTGCAGCTCACGGTCCATCGGCTCCACGGAATTCGTGATCTCAGAGAATTCCTGAAGACTTCCGCCTACCTCCTGCAACTGTCTGGCAAACCTGGTCGAAGCAGCAGACGGCTCCATTGTTGGTCCATAACCGCCCGCATTCTCCTGTGGCACCATTTCCTCCTGTATCGACTGCGTATCCGTCACATACGCCGGTACCGGCGTTTCAAAGCTGCTGCCTAATTTGCGAAATACCTTTGCATAATTACGAATCCGTTCCTGCATCAGCTTCTGCATCTGCGCGCGAACCTCTCCGGACGCCGACGGCTCTTCCGTTCTCTGATATCTCTGCACGAATCGTTTCGGCGTACATAAGTATACGATCACCGCGGCGATAATACTGCGGACAGACCGGATCTCGAATAACTCCGGAAGATACAGAAATCCCAGTAAACCAATAACCGCCAGAAAGCCCATTGCGGTTAAGATCCGGTTCCAATCCCGAAAGAAGGAGATCGTCATTCCGATCAGGACGCCGGCGGCCAGCCAGGAGACATCCTGCATCCGGATTGCAAGCACAACCCCACATACAAGGCCGGTGCTGATCCCATAGACAGACCCAAACCGATAGGACAGAACCAATATGCAATAATAAGATACCAGCTGCAGCAGATCCAGCCATATATATGCGCTCGTCGGAATTCCGGCAAGGCATACCGCCAGCATGACCAGTATTCCAACCACGCTTTCACTTAAGGCCGCGTCGGAGGCTGCATGAATGGTCAGATAGGACTGGCGGAGCAGCAGGGTAAAGCTTGCCGTCAGAACCCCCTCCAATACCGACATATACCACTCACTCAAATCCCCCCGTATCATCTGGTACATGATTCCATAAACTGCTACCATAGCTCCCGCAAAAAATGTGGTATACAGGGGATAGAATTCCTTTCCCAGCCGGCTGTCCTCCTTGCCGCTGCCCCGTATCAGCATGATACCGATCGTAATCAGGATCATCAAAGCACCGTATTTGATGGCGGAGAAGACGGACAGTGTTGAACAGATTCCCAAAAGCACTGCCCCATACACACCCCAGGACCCGCAATCGGCAAGATATGCCGCCAGATAAATGGCGATTGCAAAGGGATACATCCCCGTAAGCTCCACTCTCGCCGCCAAAAATGCAGCTATATAGATCCATATTTTATTGATCTGTACCAACCGGAACCGATCCTTCCACCAGGCCTCCATGACTGACATATCGTTGCCCCCTTACCGTATTTCCTTATTCTTAAATACCAAGCGGCAATCTCCCTACAGGGAAACGCCCCGCTTTTCATACAAGGACAACTATATTCCGGGTGGATATCCATTTTCTGTCAAAAAAAGAAAAGGAAATTCGAAGATATCTCTTGCTCCTCTCCGAACTTCCTTATTCATATGACTCATGCATTGCATCATTCTGTTACAGCTATGATACATCTATATGATATCACTCTATGGTGGATCCATCGTCAGTGCCATCACGCATTCATCATGATCTTCTCCTTATAGAACATCTTGGCGGTAATGCCGGCAAATAAGGCGCCGAAGATCAGATTCGATAACAGCGCCAGCAGAAATCCGCCGGCGGTAAGCTCCAGCGTGAAGATATTCTTAAGCGCCATGGTCGGTCCGTAGATCGGAATCAGATACTGTATCCATGTGGTATCATCCCCCCGGAAGATCGTGAACATTCCAACCACCGTCACCGCCAGATATGCGGGCGTCACA
The DNA here is from genome assembly GCA_902783585.1 of uncultured Lachnospiraceae bacterium. GTDB lineage: Bacteria > Bacillota > Clostridia > Lachnospirales > Lachnospiraceae > CAG-632. The sequence goes on from CACZRT010000189.1 coordinate 9,817, forward strand.
TAGGTACTGGCCTCCTTCACATTCTTGGCCAGTGTTGAGAGCCATGCGATCGCAGCGACATACATGAATACCATCGTTACGATCAGGACAAGCAGCATACTCATCTGCCCGGCTGAGAAATTAAGCTCCTGTCCGGTCAGTGTTCCCAGAGTCCGATAGAACAGCGGCATTGCAAAGATCATGGAACCGCCATATATGAGCGCTGACAGCCCCGAAAGGATCATCAGGGCAAATAGCTTACCATATACTATCTGACTCCGTTTGATCGGCGTCATCAACAGAGAAGCCATGGTTCCCCGTTCCTTCTCGCCGGCAAAGCTGTCCGTCCCCAGACTCATGGCGCTTGCAAAGAGCAGGATCGTTACCATATATGGGATCACGGAGCCTAACAGCTTCCCCTGCGCCTTATTATCGTTCTGAATCACAGATTCCTCATTCGTCTGATCGATGGTGAAGATGGTCAGGCTTGACAGATCCCCAACCCGTCTCTCAAGCAGGACCTTCCGATACTTTTCCAAGACCTGATCCACTACATCCTGATGCGCATTTTGCGAGTAATCCTCCGACGGATTATAGAAGGTCTGAACCTCCGGTATCGTCTCTGCGCCATTATAACCGGCAACCTGCTCATCAAAATCCTCCGGAAATACAACGATCAGATCTAAGCTTCCATCATAGATCTGCCCCTTCAGGGTCTCGAGCTCTGCGTCATCCGTGACCTCCATAACATGATAGATCTTCTCTGCTATCTCATAGATACCGGCAGAAGACGCATACTCCTGCATATAGTCTTCAAAGCTTGCCGGTGCATGATAGACTGCTATCGTCGGTTCATGCTCCTCCCAGTCCGCCAGAAGAGAAGACGCCAATGCCGCCATCAGCAGGAACATTCCAACCACCAGAATGGCCGGCAGGATAAATAGTCCGAAGATCAATTTCTTATCGGAAAATACGCGGTACAGCTCCTTCCGCATAATGATAGTAACAACCTTCATGCTTCCACCTCCATCGTCTGACGATACAATTCGAAAAAGGCATCCTCCAGATCCTCTGCATGTGTCTGAACCAATGCTTCCTCAAGCGTTCCCTGAAATACACAGGAGCCCTGAATGATCATTGCCATCCGGTCACACAGTTTCTGCGCCTCCGGCATGATATGCGTGGAAATGATCACAAGCTTGCCTCGTTCCTTCAGTAATTTGAGATAATCCGTTACCGCGCGTGCCGTAATAATATCCAAGCCATTCGTCGGTTCATCAAAGATGACGATTCCCGGATCATGAACCAGACTGACTGCGATCGATACCTTCTGCTTCATACCGGTCGACAATTCTTCTACACGCTTGTCCTCAAATTCCGTTATATTAAAGTGTTCAAACAGCTCCTTCTGACGCTCGGTGATCACATCCTCCGGAATTCCGTACAACCGCCCGAAGAACCGGAACAGATACTTCGGTGAGAAATGCGGGTCCATCTTAACCTCATTTGTCAAGAAAGCCAGGGACTGCCGGACCTGATCTCCCTCCTTCACGGTGTCATGTCCATTGACAAGAATGCTTCCTTCTGTAGGATTCAGCAGGGTAGATATACACCGGAGCAATGTTGTCTTACCGGCTCCGTTCGGTCCCAGCACACCGAAGATCTCTCCCTCCTGTGCGGTCAAAGATACATTCTTTACCGCGATCTTCATACTGGCAGATGCTTTCTGCTCTTCCATCTGTTTTTTATTTAATTTGTAGATCTTCGTCACATTCTGTACTTCTATCATATCGAATCCCTCCTGTCTGCCATACTGCAGCATTCCCTCGTCCTGACAGACCGATCCTTCTTCCGTTAACGGTTGAAGCTTACATAATATGGGAAAGACCACTGCCAACTTGTGCAATGGTCTTACTTATTCTCCTTCACTCGGTTTGATTGCCGTGTCTCCCGGTTTCACCAGATTCAAAAGCTTGCGTGCCGTCTCTTCCACATATGCATCCGTCTGCTGATAAGCCTCCTGCTGCGCTAATCGTTCCGTTCTGGCTTCTTCCTCAGCCTTCTTCTCTTCCAGAAGATCGATGGTCTCTGCATTTGCACGATATTGACTCTTTAAGTGCTGATATCTGATAAACAGGGTTCCGCCAAGCACTAGCAATATTGCCAGGATTACAACAATTCCCTTGAAGGTCTCCCGTCTCGTTCTAGCTGCTTTTTTCATGGTTACCATCCTTTTTCCGACTATTTTTCTCTATTGTACTTTGTTTTGTGACATTTTTCAACACTTCTTTTCCTTTTCTGTAAAGAAATAATATCATTCCTCGTAAATAAGGACTTAACCCCCAATTATAAAATATCGCTCCGACGATCATCCCAAGCACCAGATATCCCCGAATCTGCCCTTGATCGTACTTATAGGATACAGCCAAGATCATACAGCCCACAGCCAGCCAGCACAGCAGATCCTCTACCGCGATCATCCATGTGCTGTGTCTTAGCATCTGCCGCAGCAGACGAAAAAAATCATAATATACAATGATCAGCATTCCCCAAAAGGCACTTATGAAGAAATTCATCAATTCAGACGGTATTCCTGCATTCATCTCATCGGAACAGCTTGCCGAACAGGCCGCCGGAATCCTTGCGTTCTTTGATCTCTTCATACACAAGGCTGTCGATAGTGCCATCAACCTCTACCTCGCCCTTTTCCAGATTCAGCTTCGTCACATGCAGCTCCGAGCCCTTGATCGACAACACGCCCATATCCGTATCCAGCAGGACCTCCATCTCATTGAAGGATCTTACCTCCTTCACTCCCGTGACCAGCCCGACTCCCCGATTCATAAAGCTTATCTTATGAACTCTGTGATCCATATGTTCGTCCATATCTACCTCCACATACTGCTATCCATATTTCAATGAAATACATAGTTTCAGGAAATACATAATGCAATATATGAAGAAATGGATTGTTTTATTCCTTAGTCCTTACAGATATCTGAACGTCATCTTTGCCTCTTTCTCCTTTACAGATATCTGAACATCTCTTTGCCTCTTTCTCCTTTACAGATACCTGAACATCTCCTTCGCTTCTTCCTTCTTCACAGTCTCTGTGATCTGTGTGACCTCAACCTTCACGGATTTGTTGCCAAATTGAATCTCGATCACATCGCCGACCTTCACATCATAAGACGCTCTCTGAACCTTATCATTCACCATGACTCTTCCGGCATCACAAGCCTCGTTCGCAACTGTGCGCCGCTTGATCAGACGGGATACCTTCAAATACTTATCTAACCGCATATCTTACCTCCTGATTATCAGCTTCCTTATCACAGGCTCTGCGATATAACCGAGTAGAGAAGCTTCTTCCCTACTCGCCGCGAGCCGCCGGCCAGCTTTAGCTGGCAGTTTCCTACCGGCGGCTCTGCGATATAGCAAAAAGAAACCACCTTGCGGTGGTTTCTTCCTAATACCCTGTATAGGAGTAACTGTACTATTTCAATTACTTCTTCTTTGACTTGGTATTAACAGCATCCTTCAAAGCCTTACCAGCCTTGAACTTAGGAGCCTTAGAAGCTGGGATCGGCATAGTCTCGCCAGTTCTAGGATTTCTACCCTCACGCTTAGGTCTCTTAACAACTTCGAAAGTACCGAAACCTACTAACTGGATCTTCTCGCCCTTCTTTAACTCTTCAGATACAACCTCTGTAAAAGCCTTTACAGACTTCTCTGCATCCTTCTTAGAAAGACCAGTCTTCTCAGCAATTGCTGCTACTAATTCTGTCTTGTTCATCGAAATATCCTCCTCTACAATGAATAAAAACTAATGAATTCAGACTCCACTGAATTCAGCACGTCATCCCACTTTGTTATGGGGCAATGCCTAACTACATTTATACCTTCTTATAAGGGTTTTGTCAAGGAAAAATAAGAGATTTCTGCTTTTTTTTGTGATTTTTTTGCTTTTTTTCAATAAAAAAAGACTAATTTGATCACGCTTCCATCTGTCTTCCGAGGAAATTAGCGGCAATTACGGCTGCTTTCCGCTCCGTTTCACCCAGCGATTCTTCTTCAGAACGGCTTAGGATGATCACAGCTCCGATGGCATCTCCTTCACACAGGATGGTCTGCACGATCTCGCCTTCATATTCCTCATCACTATTAGAAAGAATCTTAATATATCTCTTTTCTCCCTTTTTTGCAAGGATCGCCTCACGGTCATTGATCGCCTCTTCCAGCTCCTTATCCAAGCTCTTGCCGATAAATTCCCGTTTGGGAGCGCCGGATACAGCTATGATCTGGTCGCGGTCCGATACACAGACGATCCGTCCGATGATCTGCGCGGTTGCATCCACATATTGCTGGGCAAAGGTATTCAGCTCACCGATCGGGGAATATTTCTTCAAAATGATCTCCCCATCCTTATCGGTAAAGATCTCCAACGGATCTCCCTCCCGAATCCTCAAGGTTCTGCGAATCTCCTTCGGCACTACAACCCTTCCCAGATCATCAATTCTTCTCACGATTCCTGTTGCTCTCATCGTATCATTCCTCCATGTACACATATTCTATCAATTTCATATCGTGATAGTAGTATCTGTCAATGTTGGAATTTTATACATCATTAATTCGTTGGCTTAGGCAGATATGGGATCAGCGACTTCGCAAGCTCGGAAATAGACATGGTCTGCAGCCATACCTTACCAGGTCCTGTCAAAGTCGTCAGGAACAGGCCTTCCCCACCGAACAATACATTCTTAAAGCCCTTCACCATCTGTGAATTATAAGTAACTGTGCTCTCCCATGCGGCAACATTACCGGTATCGATCACTAATTTCTCACCAGGTGCCAGATTAACCTCACGAATGGAACCATCCAGTTCGCAGAATACCAGTCCCTGACCTTTGTACTGCTGAAGGACGAAGCCTTCACCGCCGAAGAAACCGCCTCTTGCATTCGTTACAAATGCAGCAAGCTCTACGCTTGGCTGTGCGCACAGGAATGCCCCCTTCTGTGCCACAATACTATAGCTTGGCGTAATCTCAAATACCTTGATATTACCCGGTACGGAACTGGCGATCGTAAGCTGCTGTCCCGGTGCCTTCGACGTATAGGTAGCCATAAACAGAGACTCACCACTGAACATACGTCCAAGTCCCTTCATAAATCCGCCCGACATATTGGTCGTCATCTCAATCTGATCGGTCATCCAGCTCATACCACCGGACTGTGTGTAAATACTCTCTCCGGCCTCCAAACTTAAGGTTACCGCGGGCATCATATCGCCCCATACTTCATACTGCATACCTTTTCTCCTCCTTTATGCATATATTTCAAACAAATACAGACACATAAAGTCTGTATCTGTCTATTGAACAGTGAATACGTTCTATTAATATGTCCTATTATTTATATTGCAATCAGCATATGATACTTATATTTAGAACATCATTTTGCTGAGTTATATTTTAGCATTATGCATATTGAAATACAACTATTTATTCTACCGATTATTTTTCGGGATATTCCACAAAGTTTACAGATGAGTTTACATATGTATTGACATGTGAACGATCCCCATGCTATGCTTTCTATCAGGATCAGAAGGGAGGCCGCATATGAGAAATGCACAGGAACGACAACAGAATATTATTCATCTGTTAGAGCACTCCTCACATCCGGTGTCGGGCAGTGAATTATCAACAACATACCATGTAAGCCGGCAGATCATCATCAAAGATATCCATGCGATCCGCGAACAGGGATATGACATCCTTTCAACGGCAAGAGGTTACATCCTGCAGCAAAAGCCCGGATATACTAAGATTTTCAAGGTCATTCATACCGATGAGGAGACGGAAGAGGAACTGAATCTTATGGTAGATCTCGGCGGAGAGGTAGAAGACGTATTCATCTATCACAAGGTCTACAATGAACTTCATGCGCCTCTGAACATACGATCGCGAAAGGACGTTCAGGATTTCTGCGCGGCAGTCCGATCCGGCAAATCCAGTCTGCTGATGAACGCCACCTCCGGTTATCATTATCATACCGTACGGGCGCGCGACCGACAGACCTTGAAGCTGATCGAGGATGCCCTCTGGAAAAGAGGCTTTCTTGCGAAACTGCAGGAATATGAGCCGGATGAAATGAAGAAAGAAATAGAACAAAATAATTGAGCGAAACATTTGAATATAATAATGAAACGAAGGAGTCGATCATATGGATAATAAATTAGAAGAAAAAGAACTCAAACAACAAAATAATGAAGACGAGATCCGGAACGAGACCCGGTCTGAGAATCTTAGCGAAGATCAAAGAAAAGATCCGATCAAAGATCAAACGGAAGACAAAAAAGAAAGCGATGGACGTGAAGATAATCCAAAGAAACAAAGCGGTTTCAAGGCATTTTTGGAAAGAAAAAATATTGAAATCTCTCCGAAACGTTATTTTATAGACGCTATGGGAGCAATGGCAAATGGTCTGTTCGCTTCTCTGCTGATTGGAACCATCATATCCACATTAGGTCAGCAGTTACACGTCCAAATCTTAATTGATATCGGAACCTTCGCGAAGGGAGTTGCCGGTCCGGCGATGGCCGTCGCCATTGCATACGCCCTGAAGGCACCACCGCTTGTATTATTCTCCATGCTGGCTGTCGGCGCATCCGCAAACAGTCTGGGCGGCGCCGGTGGTCCGCTTGCCGTACTTGTGATCGCGATCATCGCAACCGAGCTCGGTAAATTGGTATCCAAGGAAACTAAGATCGATATTCTGGTCACTCCGCTTGTATCGATCGGCTCCGGCGTCTTGCTTTCCATGGGGATCGCACCCTATATCGGAACCGCAGCAAGCGCGCTCGGACAGCTGATCATGTGGGCAACCGAATTACATCCATTTATGATGGGAATGCTGGTATCTGTATTAGTTGGCGTTGCGCTGACACTTCCGATCAGCAGCGCCGCAATCTGTGCAGCCCTTTCTCTGACCGGTCTTGCAGGAGGTGCTGCCGTAGCCGGCTGCTCCGCACAGATGGTTGGCTTCGCTGTGATGAGTTATCGCGAAAACAAGGTGGGAGGTCTGATCTCGCAGGGACTTGGAACCAGTATGCTGCAGATGGGCAACATCGTCAAGAATCCGAGAATCTGGCTGCCTCCGATCATTGCATCCGCGATTACCGGACCGATCGCCACCTGTGTATTCCGTATGCAAATGAATGGAGAAGCCATCTCTTCCGGAATGGGAACCTGCGGTCTGGTCGGTCAGATCGGCGTGTATACCGGCTGGTTGAATGACATTGCAGAAGGCACCAAGACAGCGATCACCGCTATGGACTGGATCGGACTGATCCTGATCAGCTTCGTCCTTCCGGCTCTGATCACCTGGTTATTAGGTCTCTTATTCCGTAAGATCGGCTGGATCAGGGAAGGCGACCTGAAGCTGAATTAATGCTCCGGACTAATGCGGACTTCTTATATGTATCATTATAATACTCTTTATTGACACGAGCGGATCGGAGGATTCCACGAAACGCTAGCTGTCACGATTTTGGATAATTCTGATTTCACTCATGGTATTTTTCTATAAAAGCTCCCTAAACTCGCTGCGCTCGAACAGCTGGGAGCTTTTATGAAAAATTACCATTCGTTCAATGGAATTATCTCAAAATCGACAGATGCGTTTCTTAGAATCCTCCGGCCCGCTCGTGTCATATATCATTATAGACTTTAGAAAATAGTAACATCATAGATATCCTATTATCGTCGGATCTGCTATCTAGTTCTTTTTCTTCTTCAGATCCATGAATACCAACATACCTGCCGCTGCGAACATTAATACTACCATAACTGTGATCGGCATGGAATCTCCGGTCTTAGGAGCGGTCTTCGCTGCCTCGGTAGCAGTTGCAGTTGTTGCGTCGGAAGTGCTCGCTGCTGTTGTGGCTGCTTCTGTAGTTGTTGCTGCTTCCTTCGTATCCGTATAAGCTAACGCATAGGTTGAGAATCTGTCTGTTTCAAAGGATAACGTTCCATCCGCATTAAGAGTTGTCGGAAGTACGGTAACACTTCCTTCATGAAGTCTTAAAACTACGTATGTTCTTGTATATCCATCGGCTACAGCAGGGAAACTACTCGGAACCCCTATGGTAAGCTTCAACGGTGTTGCAAGGTCATGAATGGATGTTGCGCCTTGTGACTGACCACTTATGGATATTTCCTTGAATAAAGATATATCAAAGAATTCGATCTTATCTGCATCTGTTGCTACAGCTTTAATCTTTTCCTGATTGGAAGCGCTGATCGTATCGCTGATATCCTTGATCTCAAGGTACACATCTACATCAACATCCTCACCGTTATTAATTGCTTCATCTATTTCTGCCTTCTCTTCATCCGTGAGCGTTGACTCGGCAACTTCCTTTGTAAGATTGGAAGCCTCTAATTTCGGTGATTTCTCGTCTGTCTGCACTTCGGTCTCGATCTTTGTTTCGCCCTTAGCGACATCGATCGTAACCTTCAGCATTACAGGTTCCGTATCC
>CACZRT010000190.1 GCA_902783585.1 uncultured Lachnospiraceae bacterium
AACCTCCATGTCAAGCAGTACCGGAAACTCCATTTTTACCCTGTCCGGATATATGACATCCCCGAATCCGATATCAATAGATACCGGGACCTTGGTTCTGTCCAGATAAGCCATAATAGAGACATTCACACCGTGATATTCCTTGAATTCGGTTATGTCTGTTACATCCAGTGTATCCAGATCATACCGTAGTGCATCGTCACACTTGATGGAAAATATGTTTTCAAACACCTTCTTCATATCCTCCACATTATTAGGCATATTCTTTGCCAGAAGATCTATGTCTCTTGTAGCCCTTGCAAACTCACCTTCAAAAAGCGCGTACAGAAATATACCGCCTTTAAGTGTGAATTGTTCAACATATTCTGACACCGACAGTCTGTATACAGTTCTTTCTAACCCATACGCCGTCAATGCTTCCTGAAATGTCTTTCCGCCTGCAACCGCCTGATTTTTCAATCTATCTTTTACAGAAACTGCACTTATCATACAAGTACCTCCAGATATTGTCTCATTGCTTTGTCGCATTTCATCAGCTCTGCATATTTCAGAAGCCGATTCAGATTCCGGTCTTTCCTCTGAAGATAAGTCACAAGGATTTCCTTGGTTTCTTCTATGCCGACCTTTTCTCTGTAAAACACAATATCCACGACAGTCTTTTCCATATCGTAGATCTGGAATTCATTCTTACCTTCCTTAACTGTAGTTATGCCCAGCTCATGTCTGTCATTGGTATAATGATGGACATTCATCTGTGGCCAGTCCGGCATTGTGGATACCTTTGCCTTCCTCGGAATAGCAACATCGACCGCATCCGGAATGAACGTCGTCAGATGATAATAGACCGCAGCACTTAGCAGACAGATCACTCCCTTCGGTGCATAGGCCTCGGCATAATAGAAGTCTGATTCCTCACCGCAATACTCTGCATTCTCGTAATAGCTCTTATTCAGTTTGATAAACTTTCCTTCATCGACCAGCTTACTGACCTTATACTGTGAGAAGCCCTTTTCTTTAAGCTCCTGCATGGAAAAGATCTTCTGATCTTCAGGAAGTACTGCTGTACCTGCCATCTTTTCCACCTTAATATTTTTAATTTATTTTCGGCATTTTGTCATTTTGCCGAATTTTAATTAAATATTATATCCAAACAAGATGTTTGTCAATCGAAATCTGAGATGACTAAATGATGTCTGAATCTGCTACCTTTGTGTCCATAATAGCTTCTTCGAGATTATTCAATTTTTCCACTGCCACTTTAATGGTCGAGCCATCCAATAGGCCTCTCTGCTTTGGAATATAATTAGGTTATAGTTTCAGCTTATCTTCAATCTCTTTTTGCAACTTATCATGCTCATCCATTACAAGGATCCGCTTGTTGTACTTATAATAAGCATCTGATCCCCAGCGAGAGATATACTCGCTACTCTTAGCTCCATTTGTTAAACAGGTAATCAGATACGTAATCTCCTGACCCTCACCCCACGCGGATTCGGCAAATGCGAATCCACGTTCTAAGCGTTCTCCCGTTCGTTCCACATCTTTAGCCTGCTTCCTGGCGCGTTTGTCGAAATCACGCTTAATCCCCTCAAATTGTTTCTTCGGTTCTGTTTGGTCACCTGCAATATCCTGATCTTTTTCCAGTTGTGCGATCACTGCTATTATCAATCTCTTTTTATCGGCATTCAAATTGTTTGCTTTCTCCTGCCGCAGCAGCTCCGTTTTTTGTTCATTAATCTCACCTTGCAGCTCGTCTGCGATCACACATGTGTCTTCTGAAATCCGCTTTTTTATGGCACGCAGAGACACCGCTTCCCGCTCTAGTCTTTCCTGCTGATACAAGACATTTGAAAAGTCCTGACTCAATGCCTCGATGATAAGCTCTGTGACTGCGACCCTCTCATCAAATGTCGCATTTTGAGCAAGCTTAATCACGTCATTGCAATCGTCTCCATTCAGGATCTCATCAATCCGGTAATGCTTGCGATATTTGATATACAGATCATAGTAGACCGCAAACTTTCGGCTTATCTCCTGATCCGCAATGTACTGCTCAATCAACTGCACCTGTACTGGGAATCCTTTCTTTTCGTATACCTTTAATGCATCGGACAAGTCCTCCCACCCTCGTGCCGTAACGTATTCCTGTCCATCTCTCCCGGCTTTGATGGAATAGAACCAGTTCCTGTTAACTTCCAAAAAGGCGGTGATAGCGCCATGAATCTTCGCATCGATCGCATAAATACGCCATACCTCATAGTTCTCATCAACCCGCAGACATTTTAGCCTGTCAAGAGTTGCGATATCAAACTCACGGACAGATCGGTTGTACTGTGGCGGATTTCCGGCTGTTACAATAATCCAGCCCTCCGGCAGTTTCCGGTTTCCAAAGGTCTTGTACTGTAAAAATTGAAGCATAGTTGGTCCTAAAGTTTCCGACACACAGTTGATCTCATCTAAAAATAAGATTCCCTCTACGACTTTAGTTTCTTCGACCATGTCATAAACAGACGCTAAAATCTCACTCATCGTGTACTCTGAAATACGAGTCTTTTCTCCCGCATATTCCCGTTCGGAGATAAAAGGCAGACCGATAGCACTTTGTCTGGTATGGTGAGTCATGGAATAGCTTACTAAACCAATCCCAAGTTCTGATGCAATCTGTTTCATAATCGCTGTTTTACCAATTCCGGGGGCGCCAATCATAAAAATCGGGCGCTGACGCATAAACGGGATAGTATAACCGTATTCATCCTTGTCCAGATACATCTCAACAGTACGTTTAATTTCTTCTTTTGCATTTTTAATGTTCATAATTTCCTCTCATATTATAGTGATTCTTCTTCGATATATACCTTCATCGCCCACGGCGGAACCGTTACGAAGTCATCCACCTCTGCGAACACAAACGCAGTTTTATAAGGCGTGGGTTTCACCGGAAATGTCCCGTAGCCATCTGTAAAATACAATAGTCCCCTAAGCCGCTGCAGCTGTCCAACGTTCTGGAGGCTTGTAATATAATCAAACACCGGGCGAAAATCCGTCCCTCCTCTTCCTACAATTTCAACTTTGTCAATATAGTTTTCCAATTCCTGCAAATTGTGTAAAACGGCATCCGAATGAACAGCGGCGTCGCACTGAATAATATGAACTTCGATCTCATCACAGAAAACGGATTGTTCTCGCAATATGTTATACGTTTTCGTCAAAAAGCGCTTGATAAAGTTATTGTCACAGGATCCTGACGTGTCTATTGCGATCGCAAATTCCCGGATGGTTTCTTTTTCTTTGTATTCAAGCGGCTCGATCAATGGTGTATCTTTATACAGGGATAATCCATATGTATAGTATACATAGTCAAACTCATCAGGATTAACGATCATCCTCTCTTCCATGGTTGCAAATTGCTTTAAGAAGCGTTCATATGAATACTCTTCACGTTCGATCCGGCTCAGAGATTCAATGAAATCGGCGGGATCTGTCCCCTGTTGCTTTGCACTTGATGCTTCCAGTTCCACACTGACTCGATTTGCGTAATCCTGCCATTTTTGAACTGTATTCTGATCATTTGACGCTGCTGTTACACTGCCTAAGCCGCCCTCAATATTTTCCGATTCCAAACCTTTTCCCGGTGATATAGCGCTGGCTGAACCAGTATCATTGTCATTGCCATCTGACGGAACGCTCTGTTTTTGGGGCGTATGCTTTTGCGACAATTCGCTGTCTTTTGGGTACCAGATGCTGTGATCGTCTGCCAAAAAAGTATCTTCCCAGATTTCGATTGAGATCTGAAATAGATTGTCAGTATTCACATTCTTTCGCATAAAGCGATATAGTGCCTGGGCAGAACGAATTCGGATATGATGGTTTAAGATTTCTAATAGTTTGCGTTTTTCCTTTGCTTTTGGAATATCTCCAGCATTGCGTTCAAAATAATTTAAACAGATCATCTCAACATAGATATCCGTACAAAGATCCCATAGTCGTCGTTCATGCTCGCTCAAAAAGAATGGATGACCATATAAACAGTGCAACATCATATGCAAAAGGGTCGCTTCCATTGCATGCTTATCCTTCAGATACATCGCCATGACCTTTTCACTGTCACAAAACAGGCTGTTCCCATCAGTAGCAAGATAACCGTCCCAAATAACCTGATCTGTCAGGTAATACAATGGTCTTGCAAGAAAACGGTGTTTTAATATCAGAGCATCACGACTTACCCTGATGATATCAGATGCGTACTGCTGTTGTTCTTCTCGCTCCATGTTTTTCCTTTGCCTCTAATAGATAAGCCGCTGCTTGTGACAGACTGTTTTTGGTACAAAGCCTTAAGATACTGTCTTGAGCCGACTCACTCAAATATCCCTGCTGGATGAACCGAATCAACGCATCCTCATCCTGATTGGAAATCATTGCCTTTGCAATGGCAGATGCCCGTCGTCTCATATAGTCCCTATACATAGAGATATCATCTTTTCTGTCTCGAATCGCATTTGTTGCAAGCTCAATCTTATCATCTCCGCTCTTTGTTTCGTTGAAGATTTCATCGTAACTGTCATAGTCGAACGTTTCATCATTCCATGCACTGTCAATGAATTCCGCACTTTTTACAGAAAGCGACTCCGGGATCAGAATAGACACCTCTCCGTTTTTTGTAAGCATGGTGATCTGACAACGATGCCAGAAAATATTCCAGTCATCCTTTTTGCTCTTCACCGGGATGGATTCGATTGCGGAAACCAGTCCCTTTGCACAACCTTCCGTTGCTGTGATAGTGGTAGCATACATGAACGCACCGTTTCCGACTTCTCGTACACTAGGGGGAATGATGACATGATTAAGTGTCTGACAGCAAAATGCGCGATCGCCTATGATCTCAACATTCTTAAGATCAATGCTTGTAAGCCCACACCACAAAAATGCTTCTTTTCCAATCCTCTTCATGCCATCGGGAATCTCAATGTACGTTAATTGTTTGCAACCTTCAAACACTCCGATCGGATTGAATATGGATGCGTTGGGAAGTTCCCGAAGCACACGCGAAAGCCGAACACTTTGCAGCGCCTGACATTTTGCAAATGCGCCCTGTCCGATACTTTCCACACTATCAGGCATGCTGAGTTTTTTCAAATGATCCTGCTGGTAGAACGCCTGCCTCCATATAGCTCTCGTGCCGTCCGGAACCGTATAGGAAACGTCTGTTTTCCCCGGTGGATAAAACATAAGTTTCTGATCCTTTGAAAATACAACTCCGTCAATATCGTAATAATGTAAGTGTTTTATGAAGTGAACTGCCTTCAATTGAGCAATTTTTCTTAAATGATCGAAATTAACTTTTGTATGATCACCGGTGATGGTCAGTTCCCTGGTCGTGGAGCTTCGATAATATGAATTGGATGTATCATATAATCCGGATAGCATGGTCGGTATGATATGCGTTCGTATAGTCTCAAAATGCATTCCGGCAAATACATTTTTCTGAAACCGCTTAACTTCTGATGGTATTACGATATCTTTGCAAATGGAAGCATCCTTGATCTTGAATAATAGATCTCCGATCACCACAATGTTGGGCTGATCCTCCAGCCACTTGCTGTTTGTAAACGCATCATCATTAACGCGGATATTCGGATTCTTAAAGATTATCATTTCACATGTTGAAGAATCAAATGCGCTTGAATCAATCTCTTTGACATACTCCGGAATGATGACCGGTTCGTTTGACCAAGCGTTTGCAAATGCGCGCAGCAGATGGTCCTTTTTGTAATAGACCATAAAACCATCACTCGTATAGACATCACTGTCAATAATATCAACGCTGCAAATATCCGGGAAATGTCTGTTATGAAAACCCATGAGATTGACATCTCTTTGAAATAAAATATGCTTTATGCCCGGAAATTGTCGTATTTTCCCCGGGGCATCCCAACTGTAATTTCGAGAAAATCCATTATAATCAAGCTGATATATGTCCAGCTGATGGGGAAACTCAATGGTATCAGTATGGGGTTCGATGTTTTCAACATCAGCATAATGACTTGAACCGTAATATGTTGTCCGAGGTTTCAAATAAAACGTTGTTCCTTTATATTCTATTGAAAGCAATGACATTTTCCAACACCTTTCTTGACATTATAAATCATAACTGTTACATTTTTAACGATGGTAAGGCAATAGCATTACCATTGGTAAAATCATAACATTACCATTGGTAATTGTCAAGGAGATAAATTATGCAAGATTCTGAAACAACACTGATTCCCGAACGACTGGCACAGACCAGAAAACAATTGCATCTTTCCAAAGCAGAAGCAGCCAGACGGATTGGATTAACTGCTGCCTCCTACGTCAGATACGAAGCAGGAGACCGTCATCCCTCTCCCCAGGTCATTCAATCGATCGCTGAAAAATTAGGCACCTCAGTTGCTTTTTTATCGGGAGAAACCAATGATAGCTCCCCCGATGTGATCATCATTCAAAAAAATGAGGCTCCTGTCTTATTCGAGTTCGTAAAGAAAACCAAAAATGCAGACAGTACAACGCTGAATCGATTACTTAGTTATTACAACAAGCTCACGAACAATGAAGACACTCACCTTTGACACACTTTATGATATGATGATTCATCATAAAGGTCTTATCTTATTAGTACGACAAAAAATGAAATCACCTGTACTATCTGATGATATAAATACAAACAAAAGGAATTTGGTTTTTTAAGGCAGCGCAAATTACCCACTTAGATAAAATAATGCCGTATGGACTCAACCATACGGCACTATTTCTGATATCATAACTGAATTACTACATCGCCTTATCACCATATAATTTAGGCAGGTAATAATACTTACTTCTAGTTATCATAGTATCTGAATAGTTGATACAAGTCAACTATTCTCTGTTTTCCGGTTAGAGTTCTACTTCTCTCTGAACGCGATCTTGATGATCTGCATCTTGACCCACGTATCGCTGAAACGGATCATCAGCTTATGCAAGGCTTTGACGTCCTTGTAGATATCCCGATATCCACGCATATAGCTTCGAGCTGTTACGACTACAAAATCCTTGCTCCAGCTCTCAAGCTCCGACTTATCCTCTATGGAAAAGAATGCATTAACATCAGAGATACCCGCCTCCTTGATCCAGGTCTTCGTCATCATCTTCGCGCCTTTTTCCGCAAAATCATAATCCAGCATGCTGCAGATCCTTTCCGCCTCCGGATCCTGAAACAGCTCCGGATAATGATCGGAGCAGACCTTTCTTCCATACAGTGGAATGATCAGCGTCTCCTGTACGGTGTTTTTCTCAATATGATACTTCTTTCCTGTCTCTGCCATGATTTATATATCTTCCTTTCAAATATTCATGTAAGTAACCAAGCCCTGTTAGAATATCATCCCGCTTCATTCAGGACTAAGTTCACAGAAATACTGTTACAGGCATTTCCGTATCATTATATCGTATATAAATCATGTTTTTTATATGCTTCTGATCCTATTGAGAAATCTTGTCATTTTCCCTGCGGCACGCTTTCTTAACCATTATCCCCCGTATCTGAAAATGGTATTCCCGAAAGACACATCCCGATCTCTTTACCTATTGATCAATATCCATGATCATCATGTGGAATCCTTAGTAATGCCGCACCACTTCAAAGCGTTCCAGCTGCACATTCGTCTCCTCGACCGGAATTCCCGCCTTCTGCTTGGCAATGGCGATCTGCTCCTCGATCGTATCGACCGAATCCAGATTCGGCAGGAGAAGTCCCCGCTTATAGCCCTTGGTCACGATCACACCATAACGTTTCACATCTAACTGATCCGGAGAATCGATCTTCTCCCGCGGGCCGAGAATATCCACGCTGTACTCCAGCCGGTCGAGCTCATCCTCTCTCACCGGCTCAAATCGATTATCATGAAGCGCCGCACTGATCGCATTCGTCATGATCTCCTCTGCCACGGAATCTCTGGTCGCCTGGATCGTGCCGATACATCCCCGCAACCTTCCGTCCATGTGCAAGGACACAAACGCACCTGCCTGTGTGTGCATCATTTCAAATACGGCATCTGCCCCTCCGACCTGAATCAGCGATTCTCTTACCGATTCAAAATCAAGCGCCTTACCGCCACGGATATATGATTCTATGCTCGCTCTC
>CACZRT010000191.1 GCA_902783585.1 uncultured Lachnospiraceae bacterium
GTATCTCCCGTATCTTCTGTATCTTCAGTATCTTTCGTAACCGGCTCCCCGCCGTCTTCCCGAAGAACAAAATTGACGGAATCCGTATTCTCTGACCCTTGCTCGATCTCATGTGATTCAACATTTATGTAGTCAGTCTCATTATCCGTATTCTCTACTGTATGCTCCGGAGCCTCCACATAGGATGATGAGTCTTCCTCTGCTTTCACACCTGATTCTTCGTTCCGATCAAATATGGTGAAGCCTGCATCCGAAATCTCCTTTGCCTGATTTGCTGTCGTTGTCAACAATCCCAGATTACCCAAGAGATTCTGCATAAACTGACTTAACTCAACACATTTCTCCTGTGCTTTCGTCCGGATCACCTCTGATTCTCTCTTCGCCTCTGCGATCATATCCTCGCATTCCTGCTTCGTCTTAGCAGTCAGCTCATCACACTCCTGACGTGTGGTTGCAGATAACTCATCACAGGACCTCTTCGTGCTTGCATTTAATTCATCACATTCTGCCTGTGTGCTCGCTTTCAGTTCTTCACATTCTGTCTGGGTCACAGCAAGCTTCTGTGCCTGTTCCGCCTCTGTCTTTGCGATCAGATCGTTCTTCTGTGTATCCGCTTCCTCCAGTATCCTTCTGCTTTCCTCTTCGGCACTGGCCACCACCTGATCCGCGCGCTCTCTGGCCTCGATCAGGGTCTTGGAAATAGCTTCGTATTTACCCGCAAATTCCGCTTCCTTCGCCTTCATAGCGTCCAATTCCTGCTTCACTTCAGAGAACTGGCTGCTCTGTTCTTCCGCTTCTGCTCTGACACCGGAAAGCTCACTTGCATGCTCTTCATTCAGGGTTGCGATCCTTTGCTCGTAACTGTCTCTTAACTCCTGAAGTGCAAGGTCCTTCTCATCCTGCAGACGATATGCCTGTTCTTCCTTCTCCTTGGTCAGACTTTCAATCTGCTCTTCTTTCTCTCTGGTCAGACTCTCGATCTGCTCGTCCTTCTCCTTAGTCAGACGATCAATCTGCTCCATATTCTCTCTGGTCAGAGTCTCGGTCAGTTCTTCCTTCTCTCTGGTAAGGCTCTCAAACTTCTCTTCATATTCCTGTCGGAGAGCAGTCACCGCGTCCTCCCGCTCCTGTGCGGCTGAGGACAATTGTTCATCCCGTTCCCGCTCTGCGGTGGATAAACGATCCTGTAATTCGTTCTGCAGATCAGCGATCTTCGTTTCATATTCCTCCCGGAGAGAAGCTGTCGCCTGATCCTTCTCATATTCAAGGGAAGCGATCTTGTCACGGGAATCTGCCGCCTCCTGTTCCGCCAGCCGCTTCTCATAGTCAATATCTGTTCTCGCCTGATCTAACTCCTGCTTCACGCTGTCCAATTCCTGTCTGACGGAAGCTAACTGTTCCTCCACATTCAGCTTCGACTGCTGTAATGCATCATAATCTGCGCGCTTCTCATCTAACTGGCGCTTCACCTGATCGGTCTCTTCAAATGAACTCTCTAATTCTAATTTTAACTTCTCAATATCCTCACTTGCAGCACTCTTGACCTGTTCCTTTGCCAGCTGCAGAGAGCGGACCGTCTCACTGAGCTTGCCGATCGTCGTCTTCAGATCTGCGATATCATTCTGATGCGTCCGATTCGTCTCAGCCACGTACTCTTCAACAACCGACTTATCATATCCCCCAAAAGAAACTGTCTTGAATAACTCATCCTTTGCCATCCCGTATGCTCCTCCTATCTTCTAATGTCTTTTATATCATTCAACCCTATATTATTCAATCCATACAAAAAAAGGTCACTTATACGGTTATTATAGCACAGCCATGTTTGATTTGCACTATTTTTTAAAAAAGAAAAAGGCTTTTTCAAGCCTTTTTACATTCTAGTTTCATTCTGGTCTCAACCTGTATCCTGAATCACGCAAAAGCGCGCAACTTATTGATCAGATCCTGGTCAGATCCTCTTGCGGATCTCGCGCGCCAGCTCCTGATTTGCCTCGGCATCCGCCTCATGCTGCGGCCAGCCGAGATTCACTCCATCCCCTTCATATCTCGGGATCAGATGAAGATGAAAATGGAATACGGTCTGTCCTGCGATCAACCCATTATTCTGAACGATGTTCATACCATCACAATGGAGCACAGCCTTCATTGCCCGCGCCACCTCAGTAGCCAGCGAGAACAGCTTGCCCGCAGTCAGAGCATCTATATCGAAAATATCCTGAAAATGCTCCTTCGGAATGATCAACGCATGTCCCTTGCTTGCAGGTGCAATATCTAAGATCACGCGAAAATCATTATCCTCATATATCGTTGCCGATGGAATCTCCCCATTCGAAATCTTGCAAAATAAGCAATCCTTGTCCGCCATAGTACGCCTCCCTTATTGTCATACCTCATATTCTATCGCAAAACTTTTAATTTTACAAGTAAAATTTTCGGCACAGCCCATGCTGATGAATGGCACATCAAGCCTGAAACCCGCGGTTTGGATTGCCCATCGGATCCATACTCTCATTCAAATATCCCTTGCCATAGGTAAGCCCTGCATAGACCTGCTGGGTGTTCTCCATCAAAGGACCATCGGTATCCGTCTCCGCTATCGTCACAAAGGATTTCTGTAAAGACTTAAGATATCCAAGGCATTCCGTCAGATTCACCGGCTGCTTCTTCACTAATGACATCAGCAGTTCATGGTCAACAAACAAATAGATCGACATGGTATCGGCCGCTGTCTTCGAATCCATACGGGACATGGAAATAAGCTCCTGCAGGAAATTCTGTGCTTGTACCACATCATGTTCAAAGCTGTCCATGTCATTCTTCTCAAAATTAAACAACGCATCCTCCACCGATCCGATAATAATCTCGTACAAGATCAGGGCAAGCTGTGCGGTATTCGCCTGACTGATCCTCATGGTATAGGAGCTGATCTGTTCTTTGGTCATATATATCCTCCTTATTTCATCCTCTTGTTATCCGCATGAGCATCCCGTATCCTATCGATTACAAGCGCACGCGTAGATGTTATTGCTATCTCGTTCCACTCTTCCATGATAAGTGCAAGCGCTTCAGAACCCCGGACATCCCCGGGGTCCCAAAGCAGAGTACCGTTCCGGATATCACTCTATTCATAATATATCGGCAGAACCGATGATATTATTTAATCGTGAACCTCTGTTATGCCTGCGAGGTCGGCCCACAGCCACAGCTCCCCGAGCAATTCTCCTCCGGATCACAGCATTCCCGTTTCAGATTCTCCTCATAGTCAGGAGCACCCAGATTCAGCGGCTTGATCTCCAGA
Organism: uncultured Lachnospiraceae bacterium; assembly: GCA_902783585.1. Classification (GTDB taxonomy): domain Bacteria; phylum Bacillota; class Clostridia; order Lachnospirales; family Lachnospiraceae; genus CAG-632. The sequence continues at coordinate 3,302 of CACZRT010000191.1, forward strand.
TTCAGCAGATCACCTGCAACGAACCGCAGACAATCCGAATCCTCCGGATTAATAATGCTGCCCTTCGGTGTATCGATCTTACCTTCACTCTCAACCTTATAGCCTGCATGATACAAGCTCTGCAGAACACAGGTCAGTCCTACGGTAATCTCGCTCTCCTCCAGATCCAGATCGATCAGCTTGGCAATGCAGTACATGTTAAGCCCCTGTGTCACCGAATTATTCGTATCCAGGAATCCAACATAATTCAGGATTGGAGTAAACCCATTTTCTCCACCTTCCTCATAAGCAAGACCATATGGAGCAAACAGTTCCAGCTCCACCGAAGTCGGATTCGTATCCTCATCAAAAGTCTCTGCCATTTCATCGGAAGGGAGATATACAGCTGTCGGATAAATGGTATCCACCAGCCGGCAGGCATCATCATACAGCCGCAGGGCAAACGTCACCGTGATATTGGACAATGTAACCGATACGCAATTCTGTCTGCCCCGGATCCCTTCGATTTCAACATTATCCTCTCCATACTCATACGAAGCGTCAATTGCCTGGATCGTTGCTTTCGTCACGGTCGGATATTCTTCCGGAATATTCACTCCGGTCGCAAATGTTGTACAAAGATTGACACCGATCTCATCATATATCAAAGGAGCATATAAGCTTAAGTTTCCCGGTTCTCCGCAGATTGGATTTGAGCATACATCGACGCAGCGATCCGATCCACCCTGCATAGACTGCACGACATTACTTACAATACGGGCACGATTCCCACATCTACATCTAGACATATCCATCATTCCTTTTTTATTTGCTCATTATCATAATATGTTCTATTTGCGGGAATGTGACCATAGAATATAGTAAAACGGCTATAATCGATCGGAAATGAGACATGTATTCCTATTATGAGCTATCCCCATCAAGCGGCGTGTTACTATATAATATCCATCACCAGCTCTATGCGCGTATCCGTACCGGCGGAGGATTTGCAAGGCCGCTCCTGCTTGCTAACGATTATCATACGGATCTGTCCGCAGTTCCCTACGCCCATACTCTATACTATGCCTATACAAATGAGCAAAACACTCTGCTGTTAAAAAATATCCAGAGCCTCCAGACCCTGTACACCATCCCCTCTCCGACCGGTCATCTGCTCACCGCCCCGCTACTCACCGGGGCAGGCGATCATCTGTTATTGCTGTATATCAGTGAAAATACTTCCGACCACACCTATCGCATAGCCTCTCTTCTGCCCTTCCGGTCCGAACGGCAGCTGCCGGAATGGAATCACCTGCCTCTGTTCCATACAAAGCCCACACTGTCCGTATCCGGAACCAATGCTTGCAGGATCATCAGCATTCAAAGTCCGGAATGCGACCGGTATTACCTGATCCGGCCGGAGCTTACCATCACGGAATTATCCGAAGGCGGCATGACAAAGGAGCAGGCCGAACACTATGCCCAGCAAAAAAGCAGCCTTTATATCGCTGCTATGGAAGAAGAATATGCTAGAAAGCTGGCGGCGATGGAAAAAGAATATGCCGGAAACCTGAATACTAAGGAAGAAGAATATAAGAGGAAGCTGGCTGTGATGGAAGCGGAATATATTCAAAAAAGAACAACGCTGGAAGCAGAAGCTAATAATACACTGGAATTGTCAAAAGCAGAATATGTCAAGAAACTGGAAACTATGGAGACAGAACACAATAAGAAACTGGCAGCAGCCGAAGCAGACTATACTGAGAAGCTTACATCAATGGAGGCAGAAAACAAAGCCCAACAAGAACAGCTTCAGAAGCTCTCCAAAGAAATCAGCCGTAACAAAGCCATCATCCAAAGTGCTTCCGATCAATATAACGAATTAATGAAGGTTGCAGGTGCTTACAAAGAAGAAGCGTTGAGACGTCATAGCAGGAATCGTAAGAACTCGTGAGTACGTGGTTATCACCCGTCCGATAATCAATCTCCACGCCGGGCTGAACATTATATACATACACATGAAAGCACACGCCCTCACCGTTATCCTCCACAGACCGCGCCTCCATTACCACTCCGCGCGCCACCAGCTCACGTCCCTTAAATATCGGCGTCACGCGGTAGAGCACGTGATTTCCCGTCGTCCTCACATACTCTGCCACCTCATTCTCAAATGGCAGCATCCCCTCCACATTCAGATACCGTGTCCCCGTGATCAGATTCCGCTCATTCGCATTCTCACCGGCAAGCTGATAGCCGATCAGATGACAACGATTATACACATACTCCTGATCCACAAAATCATACGCATGATTCACCCAGCCCGTCGGATAAATCTCCCGGATATCCTCCCGTTCCTCCGTAGGCATGATCTCCTTACATACATTCGCGTA
>CACZRT010000192.1 GCA_902783585.1 uncultured Lachnospiraceae bacterium
GCGTTCCCCGAGGCAAGCAGACATGCTTGCATGGATATTTGCCGAGGGGCGCGACATCGAGTAGGGGATATTATCCCCTACTCGATTGGAATGGAGTATGTGTTTATGGATCTATGTGTTCTTTCCGTGATCAGCTTTACCCGTGCGGGATATGAGCTGTCTGAAAAATTGAATATGGCTGTGCGTAAATCCGCAAAGGCGATCACCATATACCGCTATGTGAAATGCGCAGCGCTTCCGTGTCGGGAACAGAAGGATATCTCGAATCAGGAGGCTGTTGGTGAGGATAGGATTGGAGAGCAGGTCGGAGATACGGTTTCCAAAGATATAATATTTCTCGAGGGATCGATCGCGGATTGGGCGAAAGAACAGTTCGGGGAACACAGGGCTGTCGTGTTTATCGGGGCTGTGGGAATTGCTGTGCGCGCGATCGCGGGTTGTGTGGAAAGCAAATTAACAGATAGTCCTGTTATTGTGATTGATGAGCAGGGTAATTATGTGATACCGTTGCTGTCCGGGCATGTAGGCGGCGCGAATGAGCTGGCTGTGTGGATTGCAGATCTGATCGGCGCGGTCCCTGTGATCACGACGGCGACGGATCTGGAGCACCGATTTGCGGTGGATGTATTTGCAAAGAAAAATCAGCTGGTGATCTGTAATAAGGATGGGATCGCCAAGGTGACGGCTAAGGTCTTGGAGGGGAAGCCTCTGCGGATGGCAGTGCCGGAGGAGGTTCTGTATCGATGCTGTCATGATAAGATTGAAAATGAAGCTGCTCAATGCATGAATATGGCGGATCGGAGTATGATGGATACGGATAAGTCTAAGAATGATCCTGAATCTGGTCATACGATTCCGAAGATAAAAATGGAACTGCTGAAACAGGTATCCAGAACAGATATTCAGCTATTGACGGTAGAAGCTTTGAAGCCGGATTCAAAAGTGGACGTATTGATATCCGAGGATAATTGGCGATGGATGGAAGCCGGTGGAGAGCGTGCTTTGTTATATCTTGCGCCGAAGGAATATGTAATCGGAATCGGTTGCAAGCGGGGAGAACCGTATGAGTATCTTCGGGCTTTTGTTCAGCAATGTATAGAGGAACAGGGAATTGTCTGGGATCAGGTGGCTTGCATTTCGTCGATCGATCGGAAGGAACAGGAAAAGGGAATTCTTGAGTTGTCGAGACAGATAAGAGTCCCATTTCTTACTTATACTGCGGAGGAATTAGAAGCGGTCAAAGGAGATTATACAGAATCTGAATTTGTCAAGGATACGGTCGGTGTTGGAAATGTCTGTGAGCGCGCAGCTGTTGCCGCTTGTGGGGATGGCGGAGTTGTGATACAGTCCAAGCGAGCATATAACGGTAAGACGGTGGCGATCGCCAAGCGCAAATGGAGCGTGAGCTTTGAGTTCTCATAGTGCTTTGTAATCTTAATAGATATGGTCATATGACTTTATCAAGAATAGGTTGTAACTGGCAGTTAGAATATGTAGTTTTTTGACGTGTGTTTGCCAGGGATATTAGATCGCATTGTATCATTGTGTATTAATGGAAGAATGATAATAATTATAGATGGAAGGGAGTGCTTCTGCAATTATGAAGAATACCATATATGTCGTCGGCATGGGACCCGGCGATGAGGCGCATATGACTTATGAGGCGGTTCATGTAATGGAATCGGCGGATGTGATCGTAGGGTACAAGGTCTATATTGATCTGGTTCGTGATCGGTTTCCGGATAAGGAATTCTATCACACTGCCATGAGACAGGAGGAGGAACGGTGTCGGTATTGCTTTGAGACGGCAATGTCCGGAAAGCAGGTTGCTCTTATCTGTAGCGGGGATGCCGGGATCTATGGCATGGCGTCCTTGATGTACGAGATCGGACGGGAGTATCCGGACATAACGCTTCGGATCGTACCGGGAATCACGGCTGCGATCAGTGGCGCGGCAGTCTTGGGGGCACCGCTGAATCATGATTTCTGCGTGGTCAGTCTGTCGGATCTTCTGACACCATGGGAGAAGATTGAGAGGCGGCTGATTGCGGCGGCAGAAGGGGATTATGCCATTGCAATCTATAATCCGTCGAGTCACAAGCGGGCAGATTATCTCATGCGGGCTTGCGATATATTGCTAGAGTATCTGGAACCGGAGCGTGCCTGCGGCTATGTGGAAAATATCGGACGAGAGGGCGAGCGCGCTGTCGTATGTACGCTGCGTGAACTGCGCGATATGCAGGTGAATATGTTTACAACGGTATTTATCGGGAACTCTACCACAGAGATTGTGAATGGAAGTCTGGTTACTAAGCGGGGTTATCCGGTGGAGGGGAAATGAGAATTTTAAAAATAAATATTGACTAACGCATGCTTTATGGTATTATATTATTAACGGTGAGTCCTACCGATAAGTGTGACTGCTAAAAGCGTTAGGAACTCTAATGGAGTTGCTACAGAGATGGCTATGCAGATAATGCATAGCCATTTATACATTAAGGAATGTGAAAGATATCTAGTCACCAAGCGTGGCTATCCGGTGGAGGGAAAAGAGAGTATTATTACATACAGAACGATTAAGCATTCGATTAGTTGCTGCAGATGACTGGAAACGAGTGATGGATATATGGGAAGACTTCCGTCGTTCGCCGTATGCGGAATATGACGGTATCCCTACGACCGATGAGGTGACTGTTCGGAGTAAGGTAAGGCAATGGGAACAGGTCACATCTGGTAAGGAGTATATGTTTTATGCGGTCTGTCTTGAAGAAATCATGATTGGATATGTTGACTTTCATAGAACTGATCGGGGCTATGAATGCGGTTATTGCTTTCATAGTGATTATCACGGACGAGGCTATGCGAAGGAAAGCATGCAAGCACTGATGAGATTTCTGGCAAATGGGGCAGATATGGAATTTACCGCAGGTACGGCGTTGGAGAATCGACCGTCGGTCAAGCTTTTGTATTCTCTGGGATTTGAGAAAATCGGAGAGGAACGGGTAACATTTTACAAGGATGAACAAGGGAAAGATATCTATTTTGATGGGGGGATCTTTCGTTATATACAGAAGAGAAAATGATGGAAGGTAGGGCAGGCATGGAATACAATTATCATAGAGCAACCCTGAAGGATATTGACATACTGGTACGGACAAGGGTCGAGGTTCTGCGGGCAGCAAATCATTTGGACGATGATGTTGATATGTCTGAGGTGGAGCAGGCTTCACGGGAGTATTATATGAAAGCACTGCAGGATGGCTCACATACGGCATATCTTGTCTATGCGAATGGAAGTTGTATCGGAACAGGTGGAATCAGTTATTATCGGGTCATGCCGACCTATCATATTCCGACCGGTCGTAAAGCTTATATTATGAATATGTATACGAAGCCGGAATACCGGAGACAGGGAATCGCCCGCAAGATGCTGGATCTTCTGATTCAGGATGCGAAGGCACAGGGAATATATGATATATCGCTGGAGGCGACGGATGAGGGACGCCTGTTATATGAGAATTATGGCTTTGTAGATATGGGTTGCGAAATGATGATTCCGAGAGTGGAATACGATGACATTAGAATTGGTAGTGTTGAAGATAGATCTGACATTGTATCTGAAAGGGACGGGCAATGAAGAACATTGTGATATTTTCCGGCACGACGGAGGGAAGAACGCTGTCGGAGCTTTTATGTGAAAATGGAATACCACATCTGATAAGTGTTGCTACGGAATACGGTAAGCAGCTCTGTCCGGAGCACATGCTTGCAAGAGTGGTACAGGGACGGATGAATGCAGAGGAAATGACTGCTTTCTTGGCAAAGGAGCAGGTGGATCTGGTGATTGATGCCACCCACCCGTATGCTGTAGAGGTAACTGAGAATATCCGTCAGGCGGTGCATGAGCGGAGTATGCAGGGGCAGGATGTGAAATATCTGCGGTATGTAAGGGAGACACATGCTGATTTGTCTACAATCGTTCGTTCGGATATGTCTTTTGATGATGATGCGTGTGTGCATAAGAGCATTGAGGTAAGTATTGAACCGAATAGAATGGGGACAATCCAAGGTGTGCATAAGATTCATTATTATGGATCTGCGGAGGAATGTGAGCAGGCACTTCATTCTGTCGCTGGGAATATCCTGCTGACGACCGGAAGTAAGGAGCTTTCTGTATTCTGTCAGAGTGAGGAGCTTCAAAAACGCTTGATCGTTCGTGTGCTCCCCGGACAAGAGAGTATTGCCTTATGTGAGAGGCAGGGACTTCTCGGCAGGCAGATCATAGCGATGCAGGGACCATTTTCGGAAGAAATGAATCTGGCAATTATCAGGCAGTATCAGGTGTCTTGCATGGTAACGAAGCAAAGCGGGAGAAATGGCGGTTTTCAGGAGAAGCTGTCAGCGGCGGCGATTGCCGGAATTCCGGTGTATGTAATCGGGGCACCGATGCAGGAAGCAGGCAGCACCTTGGAGGAGATCTTGTCAGAGATCGGAGTGGAGGAACCGAAGCTTGAGATTGCGAATGAGAAGTATTATGAGATGGAAGAGTCGGGACAGTCAGTACATGGGAATTCAGAGATATTTACGGATAAGAATGTAGCTGCTGCGAACGGGAACATAGGATATTCTGAGAGAAAAAGGGAGAATGTTCTCATGGATATCAAGCTTGTCGGCTGCGGTATGGGATCAGCGGATACCCTTACGGCCGCGGCTAAGCAGAGTATAGAATCTGCGGATATCCTGCTTGGCGCAGAACGTCTGATCCGTCCATATTCAGCAAGAATTGAGAAACGTCCGTACTATCTGGCTAAGGATATTGTGCCATATCTCTGTGAGATACAGGAAAAATGTATGAGAAGCAGGGGAATATTACAGAATGAAAAAAAACGAGTGCTGCGTGTGACGATCTTATTTTCCGGCGACACGGGATTCTATAGTGGGTGCGAGAAGCTGTATGCGGCCATTGATCGGGCGATTCAAGATGGTAAGCTGGCTGCAGCGATTCGTATTCTTCCGGGCATATCTTCGGTATCTTATCTTGCTGCATGGCTTCATACAAGCTGGGAGCATGCGGCAATCTTAAGTGTGCATGGAAAGGGCGATGTCTCGAATTGGAGAGAGGAGCTTATACAGACGGTAAAGGAACACGATAAGACATATCTCCTTGTGTCTCGTGCCAAGGATGTGGCGGATGTATACCATATACTTCAGGAATTGGTGGAACAATCACAGCCGGCGGAAGAGCGCTCGATGTGTGCCGGATATCAGTTTGACGCCGGATATCAGCTATCATATCCGGAGGAGCAGATGATCCATTATGAAATTACTTCTTCCAAGGATGGGAAAACGATAGATTTCAATGACCTGCCGGAAGGACTGTATATCTGCCTGATAAGGCATTGTATGTGATAGATTCCTACGAAGCGATATAATGCTTGTAAGCAGTTGGGATTGGCGATATTAGGAGAAATCATACTATAGAAAGCACGCGTATTCTTTAATTATATTTTCTTTTTGAAAGGCGGTAATGAAAATGAATTCGAATCATACATATTATGCCTCCATTCCGGATTCGGAGTTTATTCGCGGCAAGGTTCCGATGACGAAGGAGGAGATTCGGCAGATCAGTATAGGCAAAATGAAGCTGACAAAGGACGCCGTCGTCTATGATGTCGGAAGCGGCACCGGTTCTGTGGCGGTCACGATCGCAGGTATATCCGATCAGATTCAGGTGTATGCGATCGAGAGAAAGCCGGAGGCGGTGGATCTGATCCGGCAGAACTGTGAGAAGTTCGGCAGAAGGAATGTGGAGATTGTAGAAGCAGAAGCACCGGAGGGATTGTCAGAGCTGCCGGCACCGACACACGCATTTATCGGCGGAAGCGGAGGACATTTGCAAGAGATCCTGACTTCCCTATATCAGAAGAATCCGGCGATGCAGGTAGTGATAAATGCGGTAAGTATGGAGACCATGCAGGAGTGCATGGCGATAGAGAACCATACACAGGAATATCAGGTTACCGATTACTCGCTGGTGCAGGTGGGCGTGACACGAGTACGGGAGATCGGAGCTCATCATATGCTGCAGGGGGAGAACCCGGTCTGGATCTGCACATTTCGTTTTCGACAGATATGACTTAAATAACGGGAACCATAAAATAACCAAAGAAAATGCTGTAAATCAGGCATTGCAACGGCTTTTAACAGGATTGTCAACCGGCGTTGACAGATTGCCAAGGCTGATTGGTGGAGTTATGAAATCCATAATCTTACGATTGATTCAACAAAATCTTTTAGGAGGAAGTATTGATCATGAGTAAGATTATACAATTCATTAGAAACATTAGTCCATTTAACAACCGGACGGAAATGCCGGCATTACTATATGTCGTCAAGGTCATCATAATATTTTGGTTTGTGAAATTCGGGTCTGAGATTATTGGCGAAGGTGTTGTCCTCGCACTGCATTTTGCCTGTGGCAAGAATCCGTTACAAGGTGAAATGTTCGATTACAATATAATAACGCTGATATCCTATTATGGTTATGGTCTCATGGTCGGGATCATGATCCTATATTGGAAGCTGTTTCAGAAGAAGACGGTTGGTGAACTCGGGTTTACCAAGAAAGCCGGAACGTATGTGATCGGGGTACTTATTGGGACAGTTCTTGTAGCAGTATCTGCTGCCTTAGTCGTGCTTACCGGTACGATAACCTGTCATGGTGTGTTCCGTGACATTGATTATCGCTACATCGTGCTTATGCTTGGCGGATTCATTTGTCAGGGAGCTATGGAGGAAGTGCTTACCAGAGGAATTGTCTTACAGCTTCTCAAGGAAAAGACTCCGATTCCTGTTGCTGTAGGTGTCAGTACAACGTTGTTTATTGTACCTCATCTTAATAATATGTCAGGAGCGGGTGCGGGTATTGTTGTCTTCGCGATCGTCGATCTCATACTGATATCACTGATCTTCTCGTTCCTCACACTTTATTTTAAGAGTATTTGGGCAGCCTGCGGACTTCATTCGATATGGAATTTCATTCTATATAATATTCTGGGACTCAATTTGAGTGGAAATGATGAAAAGACGGCGGCGATTTTTGATATGCGGTCAGTCGGCAGCAATATTATAAATGGCGGATTATATGGTATCGAAGCGAGTGTTATCACTGCTGTAGTATTAACGGCGGCGTTGATCATATTGTTAGTTGTATGGAATAGGAAAGGCGGGATGAAGGATGGAATTCAATAATAGACTGTATGAGTTAAGAAAACAAAAAGGACTCTCTCAGGAAGAACTGGCCCACCGCTTAAATGTTTCAAGGCAGACAATATCGAAGTGGGAGGTTGGAGTTTCCCATAGTTAAAGATACCACACCAAATATGATGAACCCACGCTTATACACTACCAGCTATAATAAACCGCAAGGACAGC
>CACZRT010000193.1 GCA_902783585.1 uncultured Lachnospiraceae bacterium
GCGTTCCCCGAGGCAAGCAGACATGCTTGCATGGATATTTGCCGAGGGGCGCGACATCGAGTAGGGGATATTATCCCCTACTCGATTCATTGCAGGATATAATTAACAAGACTCGAATATAATTGCCCTGCTTCTATGATACCTTGTTCTATCAGCTTCGGAAGATCACTGGTGCAGACCAACAGGATCGCATCCGACTCGGGAACCGGCAGCTCATAGAGAAGGCCGAGCCTGTGATTGCGTTCGAAGTTATCAATGGTCTGTACAATCGGGCGGATCTCTGTATCATCTAAGATCGTGGAGCGCGACGCATTCACAATGGAGTACCATTGCGGTGTGGTATAGGTCTCACAAGGAAAGTCTGCAAGAGCCGGATGATCCTTCTGAATCAGCAGTCCGAGGGTACCTGTCGGTATTTCTTTGCCAATACTCTCGGAGATACTCTTGAACATCGGATAGCACCAGAAATCCGTGCAATAGGTTCCCTGAATCGAATCCGGATTATCTTCTTCGGATAAGAACAGCAATACCTTCTTATGCTCCTTGGTAAGTTTCTTAGCTTCCTCCATGGAATATGCAATGGCAGGCAGTCCTGTGATCGTCTGACTGTTATTCACCGGATAGCTCCATAAGGTATAGTGGTTATGAATATCTGTGTGCTTCAGAGTTAGAGTCAGCGTCCATTTGTCAGGAGCTTTTTTGGCGTCCTCCGGAAGCTGTATGGTATATGTGCCGAGAACATGGCGGCCGGCTTCGTTGATCGCAGGACATGGCTCATGAATGACTGTGACACATGCACCAGTCTTGTCTGACCTTAATGTAACGGATAATTCGGTATCCGTGAGTGCTTCCTCTCTGTAATAGGCAAGGCTCACGGTAAAGGAGAAGTCCTGAACTCCCTGTATGATATAGGAATCAAACTCTGCCTGCAGGACAGCATCGGAGCAGAATTCCCGCCAGTCTGTTTTGTTAATAATTCCCTTGTTATCCATAAATGCATCTAAGATTCCGACGAGAGCGGTTCCCTGTCCCGGGAAGTCCTGAATGTCTAAGAGCTGATATCCGGCGAGAGAAGGGGTACGCATGGCGGTCTCAATCTCGTCCTTATAGCAGGTGGCAGCCAGTGCACCGGAATTCTTGAAATATTCCTCGGCGAGATGATCCAGATGCTTATCGGCAAGCCGCTCTTTGAAGACTTCGAAGTTCCTTGCCTTGAGGACGCCGGTATACTTCGGAATCTCGTTATAATCCGGATAGGTACAGTATTGTCCGACCTCGTGAGAAATGACCGGAATAGTAGGATTAAGCTCTTCCTGTATTTCAGTTAATTTGACACGCTTGACACCGGTTCCGTACTGGATTTCGATGGTTCCGTCCTCCGACATGGCGGATGCCTTGGACGCATAGGATGGATGGATCGCTTCTTCATAGTCATAACGGGTACCCGGGCGGTCAACCTGAACATGTCCGAGCGGCTGGTCGCACATGGCATACGATCCGCGGATCTGCCGGTCTATGGTGAACCGGACACCGCTGAAGAAGTCATCATTCGGCTGAATATTCGGTGTCCATTGGAAGTTATTGGACCCCTGCGTATAGAGGATATGAGGGCGGTAAGCCTTGTAATCCCCCATCAGATCATTGATAGCAGAAGGATTGCCCCAGAGCTCATTTCCCATGGACATCATGCAGTAGGATGGATGGGAGGAGAATTCTGATAGCATTCGGAAGCCTTCTTCACGCAGGAATTCCTGTGCCTCCTTCGGATATTCTTCATCCTCCGGTCCATAGAAGTTCCCCCAGAACGGAAGCTCCGGCTGCATATAGATTCCCAACAGATCGGCAGCCAGAAAGGCAGCCTCCGGTGGGCAGCAGGTGTGGAATCGGTAATGATTGATTCCATATTCCTTGGCAGTCTGCATGACGATAAGCCAGCCTTCCACATTCATTGGAGCAAAGCCGGTATACGGGAATACCATACCGTCATGCTTACCACGTAAGAAGGTTCTGTGACCGTTGATCATAAATGCTCCGTTCTCTGCAGTGAAGGATCTCTGACCGGTGAAGAAGGTCTTACGGAAGATCACCATGGAGTCAGTATTCAGAAGCTCCACAGTCACAGCATAGAGATCCGGATGATATTCGGACCACAGGGCTTCATGACTGGATATATCATAGGATATGTGCAGGGTATCTCCTTCCGCAGGAATAAGAACCGGTTGTATGAGAGTCGGAAGCTCCGCTTTGATGGTGCAGAGCTTATTCAGTAAGTCATCTTCCGCAGTGGAATAAGCCGCCATTGACGTAAGAGAGGCAGGACGGGCAGACGGATCGGAAGGACTGGCGGATTCTTCAGTAAGAACCTCCATGTTCCGTGTGATCAGCCTTGCAGATACGGATATCTTAAGGTCTGCCGCCTGCTTAGTATCATTTATAACAGGCAGAGTGAGTGCAAGAGCATGATCAGTAAGGTCACTGACGGCGGAAGGATGAGAAAGACGGATTCCCTGATTCCAGGATAGACAGATCTCTCCCAGAATTCCGTTCCAATTGGTCTGGGTATCCGGCGATGTCATATGACCTCCCGGAATCTTATAATCTGTGTTGGAGATCATAATCGTCAGTGTGAAGGACAGTGCGTGGATATAAGGGGTCAGATCATAGATGTGTGGAGCCATAAAACTGTCAAAGGTGCCAACATAAGTGCCATCCACCCACACATGCGAGATCCTTGTCCGTTCCATGTGTAATTGAAAATGAAGGCCGTGAAGATCTTCCACATTCCGGAAGGGAAGAGTGATCTCCTTCCGATACCATGTATATCCCTCCATATGATAGGGATCGGTCAGATAGCCGGTCTCCCGCTTGGCGTCGGGAGTTCCTTTCTTCGCCATGGATACGGTATTCGGCAGAGTGATCGTATCTGTATAGGGAATATTCTCATAATGCTCCTTCAGTCCTTGTTTCTCCGTATCCAGACGGAATTGCCAGATGCCGGCGAGGGATAAGCTCTGATTCATAGTGGGTTTCCTTTCTGTGCGAGATAATCATTTTATAAGCATTCTGTACGACTTATGCTCGGTCAATGTATCGTGAAAGCTGCTTTTTTCCGATGTTATGAAATTATTGAAACTTTATGGCAATTAACATAGTATTATTATTGTAAATGAGAAAGGATGATTTGAAAATACTTTTTTGAGAAAATCATGGAATGAGCAGAATTGGAATATGGGGATGTGATGGTATTCCCATAGAAGGAGGTACATGGATGAAGAAAAAAATGCTGCGTGGAGTGCAGATCTTTATATATATCTGTTATGGAATACTTGGCATTGCCTTAATCTGTTTTGTCGGATTCCTTCTACGGTATCGGATATCGCATAAGCCGATTCTGATCGATCCGGAGAATTCGGTACGGTATATAGAGATTAGCGGAACGTCGAGATATGGGGAGAAGGAGAAGAAGTATGAATTCGTTCTGCAAGATCCGGAGGAGATAGAGGAGCAGTTGGGCGAGCCGGATGCCTGGATTGGTGGTGGGATATTACGTCCGGTATATTTTCTCGAGGATGGACAGGTAGTAGTATGTTTGTTTGAAAATCCAATGCTGTGTGAAGGATTGAAGCAATTAGAGTTATATGATACGAATGGCGGGAGCCGGATTCTTAAGGGATCATGCCGTTATATATAAGGGGAGAGGCTCAATCAAGAATCTCCTCTTGTTTCTTTGGCCAAATTCGGGTATTCTTATATTATGAGAATTATGGTTTCAGAGTGTATATGTGGATAGAGATGTGTCGTACATGGCAGAGGATAGATCAGAGCTGGTGGGATTATGTCGAGTGGTTATATCAATTAGAACCGGTGAGTGAAGGATAAAATAGCATGATTTTGAAGGAATCATACTGTACATGTTATTGGAGGAGGAATGAATATGTTAAAGGAATGGGTGAAGATGGCGAAGCCGGAAGAAGCAGAATTGAATGAAAGATTGGAGAAGGCAAGGGCAGAGCTTTCTGCAAGGCAGGTTCAGGTGAAGGAGAAGAAGCTGCCGGTCATGGTCATGCTGGAAGGCTGGGGGGCAGCCGGCAAGGGCAGTGTGCTTGGTAAGATCATTAAGAATATGGATCCAAGATTCTTTAAGGTGGCAACGATGGGGAAGCCAACGGAGGAGGATTTAAGAGAACCGTTTTTGTACCGATATTTCAGTAAGATTCCGGAGGAGGGCAAGTTTATGTTCTTTGACGGCGGATTGCTGGAGGAAGTGACGAACGACTTTCTGCATGATAATCTGGACGATCAGGGCTATCGTCAGAGGATTACCAGTGTCCGGAGATTCGAGCGGACCTTGTCGGATAATGGATATCTGGTTCTGAAATTCTTCTTCCATATCAGTGAGAAGGAGCAGAAGAAACGGATTGAAGAATTGAAGTCTGATAAGAATACCAGCTGGAGAGTGTCGAAGGCAGATGAATGGCAGAATCATCATTATGATAAGGCATTGGAGATCTTTGACCGGTATCTGTTTGATACGGATCAGTCCAAGGCGCCTTGGTATCTGATCGATTCCAAGGATAAGAAATGGGCAGAGCTTCAGGTGACGGAATATATGGTACGTGCCATCGATACGGCGCTCAGCAATGAGAAGCAGTCGGCACTTCTGGTACAGAACACCTTTGAATTATTACCGATCAAGAAGCTGTCAGAGATTTCTCTGGATAAGGAGCTTACGGATGAGGAATACCGTAAGGAGCTGGATGAGTGTCAGAAGAAGCTTCGCAAATTACATAATGAGATCTACCGCAAGCGGATTCCGGTCGTGATCCTGTATGAGGGCTGGGATGCTGCCGGTAAGGGTGGTAATATCAAGCGGATTGCTTCTGCGTTGGATCCACGGGGATATGAGGTACATCCGATCGCCAGCCCGGAGCCGCACGAGAAGGCAAGACATTTCTTGTGGCGCTTCTGGACCAGACTTCCGAAGGATGGGCATATTGCCATCTTTGACCGAACCTGGTACGGGCGGGTTATGGTAGAACGCTTAGAGGGATTTTGCAGTGAGAATGACTGGCAGAGAGCTTATAATGAGATGAATGAATTTGAGAAGGAGCTGTCCGATTGGGGAGCGATCGTGATCAAATTCTGGGTGCAGATTGATAAGGATACCCAGCTGGCCCGCTTTACCGATCGTCAGAATACGCCGGAGAAGCAGTGGAAGATTACGGATGAGGATTGGCGGAACCGTGAGAAATGGGATCAATATGAGGTAGCAATCGACGAGATGCTGGAGAAGACCAATACCTCCTTTGCACCTTGGCATGTATTGGAATCCAATGATAAGAAGTATGCACGTATCAAGGCGCTGAAGACGGTGAT
Source organism: uncultured Lachnospiraceae bacterium (assembly GCA_902783585.1). Classification (GTDB taxonomy): domain Bacteria; phylum Bacillota; class Clostridia; order Lachnospirales; family Lachnospiraceae; genus CAG-632. Next base: position 5,377 of record CACZRT010000193.1, read on the forward strand.
TAAGGAGATCGAGAAGCGCCTGTGATCATGGAAATCGGGAAGCACCTGTGATCAGGTAGATTGAGAAGCGCCTGTGATCAAATAGGATGATCCAAAGTCGTGATCGGCACGTGCATTAGGAATGAATGATATAATACTGGAGATAGAAAAATGAGATTAAGAACCAGAACTCTGATAACTATGATCTGCTGTGTGCTGGTGCTCTGTGCGGGAGTCCTGACCTCCTGCGGACAGAACGATGCAGCGAACCCTTCGATAACGGGAATGTCTGAAAGTACGGGAGATGCCGGTGCAGGCAGTCAGAATACGGAACAGTCCCGGGATGATACGATCTTTGATGATTCCAATGATATCGATCGGAATTCGGAAGCTGCAGACGGGAAGGATGATGATACAACAGCAGAGAGCACAGAAAGTGAGGCTTCCACAGAGGATTTCAATATGGAGAATATCAATACGGATGATCTGACAGAGTTCTATGCAACGACAACGGTGAATGTTCGGACACAGGCGACAACGGAATCCGATATCCATGCAAGATTACAGACCGGGCAGAAGGTAGCGGTGATCGATACGGACGGAGAGTGGAGCCGTGTATGGATGGATGAGAAGGTATACTATGTGGCATCTGAATATTTGTCCGAGGAGGAGCCGGCTACGGAAGCTGTCTCCCAGACACCGGACTATGATATTACATCTACCGGAACGGCAGAGCTTCGAAGCTATAATGGTGCAGGTAAGATCGTAGTCATTGATGCGGGACATCAGGCACGGGGCAATTCTGAACAGGAGCCGGTGGGACCGGGAGCAACAGAGACCAAGGCGAAGGTAAGCTCCGGCACACGGGGAGCGACCAGTGGACTTGCAGAGTATGAATTAACGCTGATGCTGGCGCTTCGTCTGCAGTCGATCCTGGAAGCTCAGGGCTATCAGGTTATTATGGTGCGCTCGACCAATGATGTGAATATCAGTAACTCGGAACGTGCGGCTGTGGCTAATAATGCAGGCGCTAATGCATTTATCCGGATTCATGCCAATGGTTCTACAGATACCAGTGTGAATGGAGCAATGACGATCTGTCAGACACCGTCCAATCCATATAATGGAGGATTGTATTCGGAAAGCAGGGCTTTATCGGATTGTGTTCTGAATGATCTGGTGGCAGCTACCGGATGCTGCAAAGAATATGTGTGGGAGACAGATTCCATGAGCGGAATTAACTGGTGTCAGGTGCCGGTAACGATCGTGGAAGTTGGCTATATGACGAATCCGACGGAGGATACTCTGATGGCAACACCGGAGTATCAGGACAAGATTGCTACCGGACTTGCCAATGGAATCGGAGCCTATCTTTCGAATTGAGTGTGTAGCCTATCTTTCAAATTGATTTGATTTTTGAATTTTGCTGCTGTATAATGTGTGGCAGAATTTTGGAATAGGACTTGAGCATATGACAGTAATGGAACGAATCAAAACCTTTTGGAGAGAAAAAGCAGATCTTAAAACGAGGATGTACTATGTCATTATGGTGGTAGGAGCGGGTGCAATCCTCACATCCCTGATCATAACGATCATTCAGGGATATGGAGCACCGGCCATTATAACGACTGCAGTATGTCTTGTATTTGCATTGACTTTATTAGTACTTAGTATATGGCTGCACATTGAAAAAATCGGGCGCTATATCATGGCATACTTTGTTAATATTGTCTTTATGCCGCTTATATTCTTTGCCTGCGGCGGCGTGGAAAGCGGTATGCCGGTGTACTATCTGTTGACGTTGTTCATCATAGGAGTTCTGTTAGAGGGCAAAGGAAGGATCCTGGCATATATCATCTGTCTGATCGTTCTTGATACGACGATCGCTCTGAATTATTTACGGCCGGATCTGGTTGCTGACATGGAATTCGGTAAATTTGTGGAGGATGTTTTTGTTACCTTGATCATTGCCAGCGCAACGATCATTGTCATCATTTCCATGATCGTATATGCGTATGATAAGGAGCGGAGGCGTTCCGAGGAGCTGATGGAGCGGTTGCGGGAGCTCTCGATCAAGGATGAATTATCTGGCTTATATAATCGACGTGAGTTATTCCGAAGACTGGATGCCATCTATCTGAGCGCGTCCGGAGACAGTATTCCGATATCTAAGAAAAATTGCTATGTGGCAATGTTGGATATTGATGATTTTAAGAAGTTAAATGACACCTATGGACATATCTTTGGCGATCAGGTTCTGGCAGCTGTATCCGCGATTATGCGGGGGCAGACCGATGAGGGCAAGGGAGAGCTGGCAGCCAGATATGGTGGAGAAGAATTTGTATGTGTGCTCCGTGCGTCCGATCAAGAGGATGCTTACCAACGTATCGATGCAATCCGAAAAGAGATTGAGGCATATGCATGGAAAGAAGTGCCGGGTCTGACAGTAACCATCAGTGGCGGCATTACCTCCTGTGATGGCTATGAGGATGCGAATCTGGTTATGCATGATGCGGATTCCCTGCTCTATAAAGCAAAGAAGGATGGGAAGAATCAGATTAAAGGATTTACGCACATATAGAATTCGATGTGGAATCAGAATATTTTATACATATAGGATTCGACATGGAATTCGAGTATTATGACACATATAGGATTCGACATGGAATCAGAGTGTATTACTCATAGACGGAATTACTTTCGATCGTATACAGCCGGTGGACAGGGGTTGTGCCATTGGTTCCGACCCATACTTCAACAGAATCAGGATTATTCTTTGGATAGCCGATAATATAAGACGTCATCACAAGACCGTCATTTGCCGGCTTTTTACATTTGATAGAGAATCCGGAAGGTATCTGGGCATTTAATGCATTCGCGAAGTCTGCGGCATCTGCGCTTTCCTCACATACTTCAAGCTTACCAGCTCCATTACTTGTTGAATTACATACGATTACAAGATCATAACTGCTTCCGTTAAGACTAACAGAGACTTCTGTTGGGTTGTTCTTATAAAAAGATTCATACGGAGTCATAGTTGCAGCAGCTCCTCCAGGATTAGCCGCACTGTATGTAGACTCCTCAGCAAGAAGATAAGTTGTATTCTGACCTAATTCACGGGCTGTATCCAGATCGGATGATTTCTGGGCTTTCTTGATATATCTAATAAGTGAAGGCGCGAGCGCAGCCGCCAAAATTGCCATGATTGCAATGACGATAATCAGCTCTACCATTGAAAAACCTCTGTTGCGACGCATCTTGAAAACCTCCCCGTTAATACAGATTATATGATAAATGTTCTAATTTCATATAATTAGTATAATCATAGCACAATGCATGTTAGTGGTCAACAAAATTTGAATAAATTTTGAATTTTTTGTAAACAGGCATATCTGTCTTTGTCCAACATAGAATAGTATTAGTGAAATTATGATGAGAATATGTGAAGGAGAGACTATCATGCAGCTTCTGAAAAAAGAAATCCGTACAAATAATCATAAGACGACAAGAACGATTCAATTAACCATTGATGAGGACTATAATGTGCCGGACAGCAGACAGGATATAGATAAGATTATTTTAAGTCAGGGGAAGGTTGTGCTCGATGAGTGTGAGCCGATGGTCGACCGGATGCGGATCAAGGGACATGTCAGTTTCCAGATGCTCTATGCTGCCGGCGGGGACGGAGGCGATCTGGATGCCATGGAGGGCATGGTTCCGTTTGAGGAGACGCTGAACATTGATAATCTCCTGCCAAGCTATGAGACGAAGGTCAGCTGTGAATTGGAGGATCTTGCCATCTCTATGATCCATTCCCGAAAGATCGAAGTACGGGGATTGGTTGGTCTGACCATTGATGTGACAGAGCCGGATGTGATCGAGGGGGCAGAGGGCATTGAAAATGGCGATCAGATCCAGTGCATGTATAAGAAGTTACCATATATGCGAACGGTTGCCGATCAGAAGGATATCTACCGGGTTCGTGAAAATGTAACGATTCCGCAGAGCAAACCGAATATCCGGCATTTGATCTGGCACTCCGTCACGCTGAATGAGGTAGAGACAAAGCCGTTAGATCAGAAGATCTCTATCCGCGGAGAATTGGAGATCTTCCTGATCTACCGTGCAGAGGATCAGTCTCCATTACAGTATCTGAATCTGGATATTCCATTTTCCGGAGAAGTGGATTGTATGGGATGCATGGAGGGGATGACCTCTGATATCGGCGTAACCTTGTCGGACACCACCGTGAATGTCGGACCGGACGAGGACGGCGAAGAAAGAGTGCTGAATGTTGAAGTGAATCTGGATCTGGATGTCCGGATCTATCAGGAGGAGGAGCTGACCTTACTGGGTGATCTGTTCTCGACGAATGCGGATATTCAGGTGGAGACAGAGGATATGGAATATGAATCCCTTCTGGTTCGGAACAATGCACAGGCCAGGATCGTGGAGAAGCTTAAGGTTCCGGAGAATCAGCCGAAGATCCTGCAGGTATGCTATATTGAAGGAGATGTTAAGATCGATGATATGCATACGACACAGGAAGGCATTCAGGTAGAGGGAGCCGTTGCGGTTCGGATCTTATATCTGGCTGAGGATGATGCGCATCCGATGAACTGCCTGTCCGGCTATCTTCCATTTACATATGTCGTTGAGGTTAAAAATCTGACACCGGATACTGTCTACCATATCCGACCGTCCTTAGAGCAGATCAGCAGCATTATGCTCGGCAGCGATGAGGTGGAAATCAAAGCGGTAGTGAACCTGAAACTGCTTGCCTTTGAAAAACGGGTATGTCCGGTCATTACTGATATGTCGGTATCAGAGATCGATTATGAGGAAATGAACCGGCTTGCAGGCATTGTCGGTTATATCGTTCAGGACGGAGATACCCTGTGGAACATTGCCAAACGGTATTATACGACCATTGATAATCTGCGGAGCGTCAATGATCTGTCGCAGGATGAGTTGATCAGCGGACAGAAGCTTGTAATAGTGAAGGGCTGAAGATAGAATTCACGCATTTGGTATGTGAAGAATCCATGATAAATCCATATAGAATCCGCGTGGATTCCAAATAGATATGTTGTTTTTGCACCGGATTTGTACTATACTATTAACCGGTATGTGCAAGGATCACGGATTCCTGGCATAGTTATATTTCGAGATGATGATAATATCAGATATAGAAGGAGGAACTGTCATGGAGAGACCAAATGCGTGGAAATCATACACGAAGAAGCAGGTAAAGGAATTAGAGAAGTTAAATAAGAACTATCTGGAGTTCCTGAGTTCCTGTAAGACGGAACGAGAGTGTGTCAAGGAGATAGTAAGGCAGGCGGAAGCTGCCGGTTACGTGAATCTGGACAAGATACTTGCGAGTAAGAAGTCCGTAAAAGCAGGTGATAAGGTATATGCTGTATGCATGAAGAAGACCATTGCCCTGTTTAACATAGGAACACGTCCGATGGAGGAGGGTATGAATATCTTAGGCGCGCACATTGATTCTCCCCGTATGGACATTAAGCAGAATCCTCTGTATGAGAATACGGAGCTGGCTTATCTGGACACCCATTATTATGGTGGAATCAAGAAGTACCAATGGGTAACGCTTCCACTGGCTATCCATGGCGTTGTGGTGAAGAAAGACGGAACCGTGATCGATGTGGTGATTGGTGAAAAAGAAGATGATCCTGTATTCTGCGTTACGGATCTGCTGATCCATCTGGCCGGAACTCAGCAGGAAAAGAAGGCCAATAAAGTGATCGAAGGAGAAGGATTGGATATTCTGTTTGGCAGTATTCCTTTGAAGGACGAGGAAAAGGATGCCGTATCTAAGGGTGTACTGAAGATTCTGAAGGAACAGTATGATATAGAAGAAGAGGATTTTCTCTCGGCAGAACTGGAGGTGGTACCGGCAGGGAAAGCAAGAGAATGCGGAATCGACCGGAGTATGATCATGTCCTATGGGCAGGATGACCGGGTATGCGCCTATACCTCTTTGGTGGCTATGTTAGAGGTGGACAAGGTGAAGAAGACCACCTGCTGTCTGCTCACGGATAAGGAAGAGATCGGCAGTGTCGGGGCAACCGGTATGCAGTCTAAGTTCTTTGAAAATACGGTGGCTGAGCTGTTGGCGGCTATGGGACAAGCTTCCGAGCTCATACTGCGCAGAGCTTTGAAGAATTCCCGAATGCTGTCATCCGATGTCAGCGCCGCATTTGACCCGCTCTATGCAGATGCTTATGAGAAGAAGAATGCATGTTATTTTGGCAGAGGTATGGTATTTAATAAGTTCACCGGGTCTCGTGGTAAATCCGGTTCAAATGATGCCAATGCAGAATACATGGGAGCGCTTCGTAAGATCTTAGACGATGCAGAGGTTCACTATCAGACCGCCGAGCTTGGCAAGGTAGACATCGGAGGTGGAGGAACCATCGCATACATCCTGTCTTTGTATGGTATGGAAGTTATAGATAGTGGGGTCGGAGTGCTGAACATGCACGCCCCATGGGAGATCACGAGCAAGGCGGATGTATACGAGGCAGAGAAAGGATATGTTGCTTTTCTGAAGCATGCGTAAATACGGCGCATGCTTCGGGAGGGCTGTGATAGATTCATTTGTGGGAATACAATGAGGAGATAAGAGATCATCAGGAGGATAAGGATTTTATGAACGAGAAGAGAAGTTCCTTTTCCGGTTCCATCGGCTTCGTGCTGGCAGCAGCCGGAAGTGCAGTAGGATTGGGTAATATATGGAGATTTCCGTACCTTGCGGCAAAGGATGGCGGCGGATTATTTCTGGTCGTCTATCTGATACTGGCGGTGACATTTGGGTTTACCTTGCTGGTAACGGAGGTCAGCATCGGACGGAAGACGAAGCAGAGTCCGCTTACGGCCTATGGTACGCTTCGTAAGAAATGGAAATGGCTGGGTGTTGTCGCAGCCATCGTTCCGTTTATGATCCTGCCGTATTACTGTATTATCGGCGGATGGGTACTGAAATATTGTGTTGCATTTATAACCGGACACGGATTGGAAGCGGCAGAGGACGGATATTTTAAAGGCTTTATTACACAGACATGGTCACCGATCATCTTTGATGTGATCTTCCTGGCAGCAACCTGCTTTGTTATTTACAAAGGCGTCGATAAGGGAATTGAGAAATTATCCAAGATCCTGATGCCGATTTTGTTGTTATTAGTCATCGGTGTGGCGATCTTCTCTCTGACGATTAAGGGAGATCCGGCGCAGACCGCAGGAAGGACCGGTCTGGAAGGCTTTCTGGTCTATATAGTTCCAAGCGTGGAGGGACTCGGCGCCAAGGACATCCTGATCGTTGTCATGGATGCCATGGGACAGCTCTTCTACAGTATCAGCGTCGCCATGGGAATTATGGTTGCCTACGGTTCCTATTTCCGGGATGAAGACAATCTGATGAAGTCAGTCAATCAGATTGAGATCTTCGATACCGCGGTCGCATTTCTTGCCGGCGTCATGATCATTCCTGCCGTCTATGTATTCATGGGCAAAGAGGGAATGACAGCCGGACCGGGATTGATGTTCGTAGCGCTTCCGAAGGTCTTTGCGCAGATGGGGAAGGTCGGCGGTGTCATCGGCGCGATATTCTTCATCATGGTGATCTTTGCTGCACTTACCAGCTCCATCTCTGTCCTGGAAGCGGTAGTATCCAGTCTGATGGATGAATTCCATCTGAGCCGGAAAGCTGCTACCCTGATCGAGACCGGAATCGCGCTTGTTCTGGGTGTGATCATCTGTCTGGGATACAATGTCTTCTACTTCGAGGTGGGTCTGCCGAACGGATCTACGGCGCAGCTCCTGGATATCTTTGATTATATCAGTAATAATATCCTGATGCCGGTAGTAGCCATCGGAACCTGTATCCTGATTGGATGGATCGTGAAGCCGAAGACGATCATTGAAGAAGCCACCAAGAACGGTGAGCGGTTCGGACGGAAGCATCTGTATATCGCCATGATCAAGGTTGTGGCTCCGATTCTTCTGTTTATCCTGTTCTTAGGGTCGCTGGGAGTATTTTCCTAGAAGGGGTATGCTTTTCCTATAACTGTAATTATCAGAAGTTTTCCTTATAATGACACGGACGAACCGGAGGATTCCACGAAACGCTAGCTGTCACGATTTTGGATAATTCTCATTTCACTCATGGTAATTTTCTATCAAAGATCCCCAAACTCGCTTCGCTCGAACAGCTGGGATCTTTGATGAAAATTAACCATTCGTTCAATAGAATTATCACAAAATCGACAGATGCGTCTCTTAGGAATTCTCCGGCTCGCCCGTGTCATATTTCATGAAGCTCAAGTGATTATTATAAACTTAAGGAAAACAGCAATATCAAAGGGCTTGCTCCATAGATTCGGCTTGATTTTTGTGAATGGACGATAGTATTGTGTTGCATTCTTTTTGTAAAATAGATTTGTTTTTGTCTGTCAATTGTGTATAATAAGCATAGTTGAAAGTATTCTTTACCTATTGTTTTAAGAGGAGTTGAGGGCTATGCTGACGATAGATGAAATAAGAGAAAAATCGAAACAAGTATTTATGATGTACCCTGTAAATAAAGTTGCCCTCTTTGGCTCTTATGCGAAGGGGTTACAAACAGAAGATAGTGATATAGATCTGGTTATTAAAGAATCGGATGTAGGTATTTTAACCGTATCGAATATCAAACAGAAGTTGTCATCCATGTTTGCGAGGAATGTAGACTTAGTGAGTGAGGACGATTTATCTGAAGTATTTCGCTTTTTGATTAAGGACGAGGAGGTGATCATCTATGAAAAATAGAGATGATGCTTTGCTTCGGCGAATTGTTGAGTATTGTAATGAAACTGAGGCTGCGGTGAATCTGTTTGGCAATGAAGAAATATTCAAAAACAATAAGATATACCGTAATGCTGCGTGTATGCCCATTATGCAGAATGGAGAGCTTGGCAAGTTGGTATCCACCGGTATGAAGGATGCTACTCCTCAAATTGATTGGCGGGGATGGTGTGGTGTCAGAGATATTATGGCGCATCAATATACAAATATTGATTATAAAAAAATGGGATATTATAACTGTTGATTTACCGAAGTTAAAAAATGGTATTTCGGATATAATTAAAGAAATTGATTATACATCAATAGAACGAATCAAGAAAGTAATTGAGGAAAATCAACTGTTTGGAGTAGAGCCGGATTATGTATATCATAGAATGGTTGATGATACCGGAATTAGTTTGAATGTTATTTCTGATGAAAAGCTTGCGGAATTTATTAGAAATAATATAATATGATACAGAAAATAGTAAGATGTGACAATTTGCCACGTCCAAATATTGTATTATTTGTTATAATATGGAAGATTATAATTAATTTAAGAAGAAATGCTAAAAGTGACTTTGCAGATTCAAAGTGACATTATGGCAGAAGGAAATGGACATGAAATGACACGTCCGGAAAATGGGGGTTTGAATAAGATCCGTATCCACTTTTGGAGATAATCGGAAAGAGGAGTGTCTTTTTTATGGGGTACAATATCATATTTTACTTGACAACCGCGAATAATAGAAATACACTCGGCTCGGCTCGAATGCGGAAATCGGACACTTTATTAATCGTATGGGCTAACTGCGCCCTTTTTTCGTATAAAACAACATATATTCGTGATGGATAACCGTCTTACTTGACGGGGTATTATGCCCTGTCATGTAA
>CACZRT010000194.1 GCA_902783585.1 uncultured Lachnospiraceae bacterium
AACGATGGAATGGCGTAAAATAAGCCACTCGTTTACTATACCATAACCTTTCTTGGTTTGCAAGCTCATTTTTTCAAGTATACTTATTAAATTTGCTTATGGAGACTTTTGTCACGAAAATGCAGGTTAAAAAATATTGACAATTAAAGGTCGTTTGACATATAATACACTTAACAAGCTAGCCGGAAAGTGAGCGTACATCACCCGATCCGGCGAATATTAAGTAGGAATAACCGTCCTAATCTTCGCGGGTGTCAGGACGGTTATTCTTATTTTCGTTATGTACTCTTATTACATCAATGATCAACTTTGCAGCTGAAATGATAAGCATAAGTGATTCATAAATACTCATAAGCATCACCCTTTCTGCAAGCTCAGATCGGGCAATGAACACGTCCCCCGGCTAGCCGGTTAAATATATTATATGTTTTTGGTATTCTTTGTAAAGAAATATCTTCTGATTAATTATAGCATAAAGCCTGCGTATTTCAAGTATATTGCTTAAAAATTTTTTGACTGATATTTGCTGCGCTAAGATTGCCCCGCATTTAAAAAATAATTGTGGAAGAATGAAACAGAAAATGATAGAATAGATGTATGTAAGTTTCCGTGACGACGTAGAAAGGGGGCAGTTAAAGTTGATATTTGTACCTACAGATGATTTGAAGGTGGGAATGCGCCTTGCAAAGCCAATCTATAATAAGAATGGAGTCCTTCTGTATGAACGCAATACCAAGCTTACCTTACAGGGTATCTATAGTGTGAAGAACTTCGAACTGATCGGTCTGTATATCTTAGAGCCGGCAGAACCATTGCCACCGATGACTCCTGAAGATATTGAGTTTGAGCGGTTCCAGACGATGGCGGTCTTCAGCATCAAGGATGACTTAAAGTCGATCAAGGATGGGAAGAAGCCGGGAGAGATGATGGTTCTTGCAAACCAGATCGTGCGGTTATACGGAACCCAGAAGCATAAGATCAACTTTGCTCAGAATCTGCGAAGCCCGGAGGATTATGTATATAAGCATGCGCTGAATGTCAGTATTCTGGCAGCGCTGATGTCGAACCGGCTGCATGTCGGAAGCTCCGAGCAGATGAATATCGTAGTTGCGGCGCTTCTATATGATATCGGACGGCTGTTCCTGCCGACCAACATGCAGAACAAGACGGAGGAATTCTCGGCAGATGAGTACCAGATGTACCGGAAGGCGCAGATGGATGGTTATAAGATCATTGATGATAATGTGGATATCAATACCAGCGTGAAGCGTCTGGTCCGCGGCTGTCAGCAGGATTATTCCGCGGATGATTTAAGCAGCAAGAATCTTCCTTGGGGTGTGAAGATCATCAAGGTGGCACATTTTTACGATGTGAAGACTGCCATGAATCTCTATGATAAGCCGGAATCGGAAGTGAAGGTAGTGCGGGAGCTGCTCAGTGATGATAAGATCTTTGATCCGACAGCGGTGCGTGCGCTGCTTGATAGTATTAAGATCCTGTCGCCGGGTGTCTGCGTCGAACTGACCAATGGAGAACGGGGACTTGTTATCCGTGAGAACGATGATAATCCATTGCAGCCAATGGTATTAAGCTTTGATAAGAATCAGGTATATGACTTAAGCTCGGAGCGTACGGCACAGGTATTGCAGATCAAGGATCTCCAGAAGACGATGGATAATCGTATCATCGTGGATGATTCTACCTTGCAGGAGTATATGCACTGAGCACAGGATAGGGTCAGAATAGAATCCGATTGCTAACAGATTAGAATCAGATGTATATCCGGTTTGTACTGGATGGGGATCAGGTCATTGAAAAAATAAATATATTTAAATGGAATTTTATTTAAATACAGGCGGGCTTTGGCTCGCTTGTGTTGTATAATGAGCGTATAAGCGACGAGAGCATTTTGAGGTGCTCGTCGCTTACAATAAAAGAGTAGATGACTTCATAAGCAACGAGAGCGTTTTTTAGTGTTCACTGCCTGCAGCGTGAAGTTGACGAGAATTGGAACAAGAAGGTATATAGTGGTATAGAGATATGAAATGGTGGTCACATTTAAAGACGATTAATCATCATAAATGGCTGGTCATGAAGCACTGCTTCCGGTGTGGATTGTATATGCAGGGGCTTCTGCATGATCTGTCCAAGTATTCATGGACGGAATTCTCGGTGGGCGTCAAGTATTATCAGGGAGACAGAAGCCCGAATAATGCGGAGCGGGAGGATAAGGGGTATACCTCTGCCTGGCTGCACCACAAGGGACGGAATAAGCACCATCTGGAATACTGGATCGATTATGGCTTGGAAGACGGGCAGAAGATGGTAGGTATGGAGATGCCGGTGAAGTATGTGGTGGAGATGTTCTGTGACCGTCTGGCGGCATGTAAGACCTATCACCCGGAAAGCTATACGGATCGGGCGGCACTGGACTATTATGAGAAGGGGAAGGATAAGTATATCATGCATCCTAACACGCGGAAGCTGTTAGTCGAGCTTCTTACCATGTTAGCGGAGAAGGGGGAGGATGAGACCTTCGCCTATATCCGGCAGGAAGTACTCCATAATCAGAAGAAGAGAGAATGAAAGAGAGAGAATCTATGGAATTCACACATTTACATGTACATACGGAATATAGCTTGTTAGACGGATTAAGCCGAATCCCGGAGCTGGTGGCCCGGGTGAAGGAGCTTGGTATGGACAGTCTGGCGATTACGGATCATGGCGTCATGTATGGCGTGATCGATTTCTATGATGCGTGCAAGGAGGCGGGGATCAAGCCGATCATCGGCTGTGAGATCTATGTGGCGCCGAATTCCAGATTTGACCGGGAGATCGGACGGAGCGAGGACCGGTACTATCATCTGGTTCTGCTTGCAGAGAATAACACCGGCTATCAGAATCTGATGAAGATCGTATCCCGCGGATTTACGGAAGGATTCTATTATAAGCCGCGTGTGGATATGGAGATCCTGGAGAAATACCACGAGGGGATCATTGCATTAAGTGCCTGTCTGGCCGGAGAGGTTGCGACCCTGATACGGCGCGGCTTTGTGGAGAATGCCAGAGAGGCGGCATTACGGCATCAGAAGATCTTCGGTAAGGATCATTATTATCTGGAATTACAGGATCACGGAATACCGGAGCAGACTACCGTGAATATGGAGCTTATCAAGATGTCCAAGGAGCTTGGGATACCGCTTGTCGCAACCAACGATTCCCATTATGTGCGCCCGGAGGATGCCGAGACGCATGATTTCTTACTGTGCCTCCAGACCGGTAAGAAGTTAAAGGACGAGGACCGGATGCGGTATGAAGGCGGTCAATACTATATCAAGTCGCCGGAGGAAATGGCGGCCTTGTTCCCGTATGCACAGGAAGCAATCGAGAATACTCACAAGATCGCAGAGCGTTGTAATGTGGAATTCACCTTCGGAGAACAGAAGCTGCCGAAGTTCGAGGTGCCGGCTCCGTATGATTCCTTTGGATATCTGGTGCATCTGTGCCAGGAAGGATTACGTGAGCGGTATGAAGAGATTACCGATGAATTAGAGGAACGACTGGAATATGAGTTGAATACGATCCATACCATGGGATTTGTGGATTATTTTCTGGTCGTATGGGATTTCATACGCTTTGCCAAGGAACAGGGGATTCCGGTGGGACTGGGACGAGGCTCGGCAGCCGGAAGTCTGGTGTCATACTGTTTGAAGATCACGGGGATCGACCCGATCCGGTATCATCTGCTGTTTGAACGGTTCCTGAATCCGGAACGGGTTACCATGCCGGATATTGATATCGACATCGGGTATACCAGACGGCAGGAGGTCATTGATTACGTCGTAGAGAAGTATGGTAAGGAGAAGGTCGTTCAGATCGTTACCTTCGATACTATGAAGGCAAGAGCGGTCGTACGGGATATCGGCCGGGTACTGGATCTTCCGTATGCACTTGCGGATTCCGTGGCAAAGGCAATCCCGCGTTCGCTTCCGAAGGAATTAAAGGAGATCTATCATGACGTGACCTTAGAGGTGGCACTGAAGATCAGCCCGGATCTGAAGAAGTTATATGATGAGAATGAGGATATCCGTTATCTGATCGATATGTCGCTGAAATTAGAGAACCAGAAGCGGAATATCGGTAAGCACGCTGCGGGAGTTGTGATCGGCCAGGAAGCCATAGAGGAATATGTGCCGCTTGCCAAGGGCGGCGACGATGCCGTGATCACGCAGTTCCCGAAGGAGACAGTGGAACGTCTGGGACTGTTAAAAATGGATTTCTTAGGACTTCGTACTCTGACAGAGATCCAGGATGCCTGTGATCTGGTGGAACAGACTACGGGAGAGGCGATCCAGATCAATGACATCAGCTTTGATGATCCGAAGGTGTATGAGCTGATCAGCTCGGGTCACTGCGAAGGTATCTTCCAACTGGAGAGTCCGGGAATGCGGGCATTTATGAAGAGCTTGAGACCAGGCAATATCGAGGATATCATAGCCGGTATTTCCCTGTACCGTCCGGGACCGATGGATTCCATTCCGCGTTATCTGGAGAATAAGAATCATCCGGATTCCGTGCAGTATCTCTGCCCGCAGTTGGAGCCGATCCTGAAGGATACCTATGGCTGTATCGTCTATCAGGAGCAGGTCATGCAGATCGTTATGGAGCTTGCCGGGTATACCTTGGGGCGAAGCGATCTGGTACGGCGTGCTATGGCGAAGAAGAAGCCGGAGGTCATGAAGAAGGAACGGGCGAACTTTGTCTACGGCAGTGATAAGCTTCATGTTCCGGGCTGTATCAACCGGGGCGTGTCGGAGCATGCCGCGAATCAGATCTTTGATGAAATGATGGACTTTGCGCAGTATGCATTTAACCGATCTCATGCGGCGGGATACGCATTTGTTGCCTATCAGACGGCATATCTGAAGTGTTATCATCCGGTGGAATTCATGGCAGCGCTGATGACCTCTTATATTGAGAGCTCGGCGAAGGTCATTGAATATATTAATGTTTGCCGGGAAATGGGAATCAAGGTCCTGCCTCCGGACATTAATTCCGGTGTTGCCGGGTTTTCCGTGAAGGACGGATGTATCGTCTATGGACTTACTGCGGTCAAGAGTGTGGGCTACAACGTGATCAATATCATCGTTAAGGAACGGGAGAAGCATGGTCTCTATGAGAATATGCAGGACTTCTTAGAGCGGGTATCGGAGAAGGAGGTCAATAAGCGGACGGTGGAGAACCTGATCCTGGCGGGCGCCTTTGACTGCTTTGAAGGAAGCCGTCATCAGAAGATGATCCTCTATCCGCAGATCATAGATCATATCACCTCCGAGCGTAAGCATGCGATGGATGGACAGATGAATCTGATGGACCTGTTAGGCGGCGAAGAGAAGGAATCCTTCCGCGCAGTTCTTCCGAATGTCGAGGATTATTCCAAGGAAGAGCGGCTCGCATACGAGAAACAGGTGCTCGGCGTCTATGTTACCGGTCATCCGTTGGAGGATTATCAGGAGCTGATTAAGGAATATGCGGATGTAACATCGCGGGACTTTAAGATTGGCGGAGCTGATGAGGACGCCGGCGATATTGCGCTGGAGGATATGGAGGAGCTGTCCGTGGCCGGTGAGGAGACGATCCGGGTCGAAGATAAGAAGACCTATACTATGGCCGGAATGATCGCAGACGTGACGCCCCGTATTACGAAGACGAATCAGAATATGGCGATCCTGACATTTGAAGACCTGCAGGGAACCGTAGAGGTATTGGTATTCTCCAGAGAATATGAGCGATACCGCAATATTCTTGTAAAGGATGCAAAGCTGATCATTACCGGGCGGGCTTCCGTAGCATCAGACTCTGCGAAGCTGACACTCAGCAAGGCGTGTCTCTTTGATCAGATACCGAAGGATGTATGGCTGCAATATGATTCCAAGGCTGAATACCAGCTGTTAGAAGGACAGCTAATGGAATTGATCGACGAATATCCGGGAGATTCTACCGTGAAGATCTACATCCGCGAGGGAAGGCTTCGCAAGGATCTGCCGCCGAAGTTTGGAATTCAGGCCAGTCAAGAAGCCATCGAGCAGCTTCAGGATATGCTCGGAGAAGAGAATGTGATCGTGAAGTAGGATGAGAGGATATACCATGATAACAAGTAATTCCAATGCGCAGATCAAGAATATCATCAAGCTCATGAAGAGCAGCAGAGAGCGGCAGGTCCAGGGGGTCTATCTTGTGGAAGGCGTGCGCATGTTCTGGGAGATCCTGCCGGAGGAGCTTATAAAGTTCTATCTTACGGAAGAGTGTGCCAGGAATCTGAATGTCTCTATGGATCGTTGGCAGGAGGGGGAAGATTACGAGTATGTCAGCGACTCTGTCATGAAGAGTATTGCGGATACCAAGACTCCGCAGGGCGTGATCGCGATCGTGAAGCAGAAATCCTATACCCGGGAGGATATGTTGATGTCGTTTCCTTGTGTCGGGGTGAATGGTAGAGCACCGATAACAGACACCGGCGATAATGATATAGGACTGGTAAATGATGGCAGAACAGAGATGGATGGTCAGATGACGGATTGGAGATGTATTCTCTTATTGGAGCATCTGCAGGATCCGGGAAATCTGGGAACGATCCTGCGGACGGCAGAGGGGGCCGGGGTTTCCGGGATCATCATGAGCGCGGATACGGCAGACATCTATAATCCGAAGGTGGTACGGGCCACGATGGGCTCCATATTCCGTGTGCCATTCTGTTATGTAGATGATGTACCGGAGACTGTTATGTGGCTGAAGACACAGGGAGTCCGCTGCTATGCGGCGCATCTATCCGGGACCGATCTATACCGGCAGGATTTCCGCGGTTCCTCCTGCTTCTTCATAGGGAATGAAGGGAATGGTCTGACAGAAGAGCTGACAGGCTTGGCAGATGGGAAGATAAGAATCCCGATGGCCGGGCAGGTGGAATCCTTAAATGCGGCAACAGCGGCTACAGTGCTGATGTATGAAGCCTTCCGGCAGAATCATGTAAAAGCATGATTTCGACAGAATCGTATGAAATAACGAATCCGGTATAGCCATTCTATAACTATACCGGATTCTGAAAGCTGTTATGTAAATCCATGGATCTTATAGTATACCATGGGTTATCTTTTTGGTAGAGTGATCAGATATATATTGGATTCAATGATCATAATTTATGTATGTAACAAATGGCCGACCGGAAGATATACCGGGAGGCCGTTTTTATATTCAATGACCGGTTCGCCCTGAATTAACGGACGCATATAGGTCAGGAATTCCTGTGTGATATCATTGCCTTCCTCGTTGATCCAGGAACGTGGAACACTTCTTGCCAGATTCGCAATCTCATCGATCGGAGAGGACTGGATCTCAATTGCATACGGATCATCACTTGTTCGATGAAGGGTCAGCATACACATCGTTGCGCCATCTTCTGCATGCGATACCGCTTGTTGTCCTAAGGCAAAGGCCTCATCAAGATCGGTCAGCGATGCGATATGAGCGGCACAGCGCTGCAGGACATTCAATTCGATGGAACGTACCTTGACTCCGATCTGTTCCTTTACCAGATATTCCAGTGCCTTGCCGGCACCGCTTAGCTGGCTGTGACCGAAGGTATCTTCCTTGGCAACTCCCGCACAGATATAATTTCCCTCTTCATCCCGGATTCCCTCGGATACGGCAACGATCACGTTATTACGTTGCTTAAGCAGAGCTTTCACGTCTTCAAGAAAGGCGTCTGTCCGGAACGGAACCTCCGGAAGATAGATCAGATGCGGAGCGGAGTTATAATCATTTCTTGCGAGCGCGGCAGCAGCGGTCAGCCAGCCGGCATCCCGTCCCATGATCTCTACGATAGTGACGCTCTTTACTGCATAGATGAAGGTGTCATGGGAAATCTCCAGCATCGTCGAAGCAACATATTTGGCCGCAGAGCCATATCCCGGCGTGTGGTCGGTAATACAGAGGTCATTATCAATGGTCTTCGGAATCCCTATGACACGCACATCACTTCCAATCTGCTTCCCATACATACCGAGCTTCAGGACGGTGTCCATGGAATCATTGCCGCCAATATAGAAGAAGGCACCGATATTTAGCTCTTCAAAGACTTGGAATATGATCCGATAAGGGCTTTCATCTTCCTGAATATACGGAAGACGATATCGGCAGGAGCCCAGATACATAGCCGGAGTGGTCTTCAGATGATCGATATATCCCGGCTCCTCCATGCTGTATCGGGTCAGATCGAGCATATGGTGATTCATAACACCCTGAATACCGTTGATCGATCCATAGATGGTGTCGTAGATCCTGCTGTCAACGACTGCCCGGATCACTCCGGCAAGACTGGCGTTAATAGCGGTGGTCGGACCGCCGGATTGTGCAACAATACAATTCTTCCTCTGTGACATGATCATTCTCCTGCTTTTCATTCGTTTCATCCTCATTTTCCTGTTACTAGTATATCGATTTTTAAAATAATTGCAAGTGAGGGATATTAATTCTTAAAAAAAGCTGATTACTAACATTTACCGTTTCTTTTTTGGGTAAATTGTAGTAAAATGAGATAGACGTTGGAACATATATACCAGGAATAACTAATTGGAGGGATCTTATGATAAAGAAGAATTTAAGGCGTACAGTCAGTCTGCTGATCAGCGCTTTTTTGACAACCGGACTGTTATATGCCGGAATTCCGGTATCGGCAGAGAATATCGCTGTTCCGGATGAGACTTCCGGATGGACAGAGTCTGAAGAGCTTCCGGAGCAATATGCTGCTTGGGACGATGAGAGACCGGAGGGCCCGACCGGATGGTTTGAAGAGATTCCGGATCCGGATGGCGGACAGGCACTTATCACAGATGCTTCGGACACATCCGGGGAGCTGAGTATCCAGGGTGCAGAGTTAACCGAGGAAGAGGTATATCGCTCTCTGGTCAATATGCGGACTGTATATCCGGAGGGAATGCATTATACCAATGATGATTCGTATTCTCCGTATTATCATTATGAGAATGGCAGAAAGATTACATATACCGGATATGGATGTGCTGCATTTGCATTTCATTTGAGCAATGTTGCATTTGGCAGTCTTCCGGATCGGGAGCATACCGACTGGGATGATATCCGGGTTGGCGATATCCTCCGCTTATACACATGGGGCAGCAGTGGTCATTCTGTGATCGTCCTGTCAGCAAGCGGGGATGATATTACAGTAGCAGAGGGCAATTATAACAGCAGTATCCATTGGGGACGCGTAATTAAGCGCAGTTATCTGAAGGCGAACGGAGTAGGGATCTGGACCAGATGGGCAGCAGGCTCCGGCGGTACAACAGTTACCAGTATCCGCCTGACTCCATCGACGCTCAGTCTGACTTCCGGTCAGTATTATCCACTGTCTATTACGGTATTCCCGAGTACAGCCACGGATTCCAGTGTTACCTGGTCTTCTTCCAATACGGGTGTGGCAATTGTCAGCAGCTCCGGTAATGTAAGGGCGATAGGCGCAGGAACAGCAGTGATTACCTGTACCTCCAATCAGAATACAAGTGTGCAGGCAACCTGTACGGTAACGGTTATGGATACCACGAAGGTCCGGGCATTTGTTACGCGTCTCTATGAGAAGTGTCTCGGAAGAACTCCGGATACAGCAGGACTGAATTCCTGGTCCAATGCTCTGATAGACGGCAGGTCAGATGGCGCAACTACCGGCTTTGGCTTTGTATTCAGTCAGGAATATCTGAATAAGAATACCTCGAATGAAGACTATGTTGAGATGTTATATGAGGTCTTCCTGGACCGTGCTTCCGATGCGGGCGGCAAGGCCAGCTGGGTCAGCCTGCTGGAGCAGGGAATCTCCAGAGAGTATGTATTCAAGGGATTTGTAGAATCTGCGGAATACTCAAACATCTGCAGCTCTTATGGAATTAACCGAGGTACCTTTGCAACCTCGCAGCCGCGGGATGTGAACTTCGGACTGACCTCCTTTGTGAGCAGACTGTATACGAAGGTTCTTGGCAGAAGCTATGACGTGGATGGTCTGAATGCATGGTGCGGCGCGATCCTGAACGGACAGGGAACTCCGGAGCAGGTGGCAGAGAACTTTGTGAATTCGCAGGAATTCCTGAATAAGAACTTAAGCAACGAAGAATATGTGAAGGTTCTGTATCGGACATTCTTGAACCGTGAGTATGATCCGAGCGGTCTGAACGCATGGGTTACGGTCTTGAATCAGGGAACCTCCCGTCAGGATGTTCTGCACGGTTTCTCACGTTCACCGGAATTCGCCCGGCTGATGGCGGAATATGGATTGTGATATATATGAATAAATGCTTTGCAGCAATTGGAATATGTGCGGTTATCGGCACATATTCCATTTGTGTTGATACTACAGGAATGAATATGGAATCTCGCGTATACGCTGAGGATCAGGCAACAGAGGTATCTGATGATGAAGATACCTCTGTTCGTGGTACATGGGATAATCCGGGCTATACCTATCAGGGATCGGAGGAATACAAGGTTCCTGCGGGGGCGGAAGCTGCTTTTGTCCGCCATGATACGGAGGATCCTGACCTGGCAGCTATCTATGATGACACGGAGTCGGCAGCAGCTCTGTATGGCATCTCACTTCCGTCCTCATATGTCTCTGATGCTGCCACGAGCGTTAAAGATCAGGGAGACTACGGGGTCTGCTGGGCATTTGCAACGGCTGCTGCGTCGGAAGCAAGCTTGAGGAAGGAAGGACTGGCCGGCGCGGATATCGATCTGTCCGAGTGGCAGATGGCCTATTATCTGAATCACAGAACGACAGATCCGTTAGGGCTTACGAGCGGAGATACCTTCTCTCTCAATACTGCCTATATTCAGAGTGTGAATCCTACCCATTCGGTCGATGCGCAGAATGCCTATATGTACGCGGGTGCCAATTGTGAAGTGGCAACGAAGATGCTTGCGGACTGGATCGGTGTGGTTCCGGAAAGCAAAGCAGGTTATGAGACGATCAAGAAGGATTCGCATGCAGGCCTGAGTGACAGCCTGTGTTATGCTTCGGACGCTTATCATCTGGAGAATGCCTATTGGATCGCCATGAAGGATCAGTCTGCGATCAAGAGCATGCTGATGCAATATGGGGCAGTGGCCAGCAGCTACTGTGAATCTGCGGCTTACTTAAATGCAGTGAATTATTCGTATTACTGTCCGGAGAAGGTCGGTTCCAATCATGCCATTACGATCATCGGATGGGATGACAATTACAGCAGGACGAATTTCCGGAAGCAGCCGTCAGGAAATGGCGCCTGGCTATGCAAGAACAGTTGGGGAAGCAGCTGGGGAACGGCGATCGGAGGATCCTATGGGTATTGCTGGATCTCTTATGAAGACGGATCATTGCTGAATTCGAATGGCTATGTATTTGATTACGGAAGCGCCGATAACTATATGCATAATTACCAATATGACGGCGGATATCAGAACGGGTATTACCGGAATGCGAATTATTCCGCGAATATCTATACGGCTGCCTCTTCGCAGGAGCTTCGGGCCGTGGGATATTATACGTATGAACCGAATGTGACCGTGACTGTTCGTATCTATAAGGGAAGCCTTACGAATCCGACAGATGGAACGATCGCTGCCAGTTATACGGCGGAAGAGCCTTACGCCGGTTATCATACAATGAAGCTTGCGATACCGGTTACACTATCCGTAAATGAACGGTTCTCTGTTGTCATGCAACAGAGCAGCTCCGTGATCGGTGTCGATGCCACCAATACCGGCTTCTGGTATGAGGCGGTATCTGCAGCTCGGCGCGGACAGAGCTATATCAGTGATGATGGAAGCAGCTGGTATGATGTCAGCAAGGATAACCGGAACTGCCGGATCAAAGCCTATACGGTCGACGTTTCGTTAAGTGATGTAGAGGCCTTCTGCACACGTCTTTACAGAACCTGTCTTCAGCGGGAGCCGGATCCGTCCGGATTGAACGCATGGTCGGAGCTGTTACAGAAACAGGAAGCGACCGGAGCAAATGTGGGCTATGGCTTTGTATTCAGTCAGGAATATCTGAATAAGCATACGACCAACGAGGAATATGTGGAAATGCTGTACCAGGTCTATCTGGACCGGGAACCGGATGCCCAGGGGAAGGCCGGCTGGGTCGATCTCTTAGACCATGGAATATCCAGGGAGCATGTATTCCATGGGTTTGTGGAATCTCCGGAGTATTCTGCTCTCTGTGACAGATATGGGATCGTTCGCGGAGCTTATTCCTCCGATCAGGCCAGAGATCGGAATGAAGGTCTGACCCGTTATCTATATCGGATGTATACGGTCGCGCTTGGACGTCCGGCGGATATCGATGGATTGAATGCCTGGTGCGAAGCTGTTCTTTCAGGGAGCGGCAGCACGGAGCAGGCGTCAGAGGGCTTCATACTGTCAGCGGAGTTTCGGAACAAGAATCTGTCTGATGAAGATTATGTCAGGATCCTGTATCTCACATTTTTTGACCGGGAGCCGGATCCGAACGGATATCAGACCTGGGTGGACTGCCTTCGGGCGGGAACTTCCCGGGAAGAGGTGCTGCACGGATTTTCACGCTCTCCGGAATTCCATCAATTAATGAGCAGCTATGGATTGTAGAAGGATGAATGGATGACAGACAGTTAAGAATTGCAGAAGAGTGAATATATAAGGAATCAGAAAGGCAGGGGAAGGAACATGAGAACGATCAAACGATGGATCGCTGTGACAATGGCAGCAGTACTTGGAATCTCCATTTTAACGGCTGGTATGCAGACTTCAGCACAGGAGATCGAACCGGAGAAGCTTGCGGCAGTGGAGTGTGAGGAAGAGGCGCAGGAGCTGATCGGGAGCTATTCAACGCCGGTGGCTAAGCACGGAAGACTGCACGTAGAAGGAACGAATATTAAGGATGAAAACGGCAATAACTATCAGCTGCGGGGCGTCAGTACCCATGGAATCAATTGGGATGTAGGACGTCCGTATGTGAACCGGGAGGCATTTCA
>CACZRT010000195.1 GCA_902783585.1 uncultured Lachnospiraceae bacterium
GCATCCGTCTGGGAACGCTGTACCACCGAATTCTCTGCCACAGTCTCCGTCTCGGCCTGACTAAGACCCCGATCCTTAGCCGCAGCTGTCTGACCAAGCTCCTCCGTAAGCTCTTCTACCGTCGGAATCGAAGCCGCTCCGGAGTTCCGTTTCATACTTTCAAATAACCGCTGTGCAATTCCGAGATCACTGCTGTCTGATATCGTAGAGGATATATCCTGTACCATCGTATCGCCAAAAACCTTCATATATCCGGTGGAATCCTCTTCTTCATCTAACATGGTCTCCTTGACCTGCTTCACGACCTGTTCCACAAGATACGTCTCGAATTCCTTGCAAGCCTCCATCAGCTTCGCATCATCCGCGCTGTCGGAGGAGAGACCGTTCAGCTTGCTCTCAAGTGCGCTTGTCTTCGCATTATTGGATGCACTGGAAGCATTATTCGTATAATAATCGGAATAATAATCTGCAATCGATACTGGCATATCATACCCTCCTTCCTCCTGACGAAACGATCCGTCATGAACTTTCTCATCTAATAAGAATGTGATTCAGATACATCACTAATCGTTCGAAAACTCCTAGCGTTTTATTGATCCTAACGTCTTAAGTTATTTGCCTGCTCCAGCATCGTATCCGAGGTCTGGATCACCTTGGAGTTCATCTCGTATGCACGCTGGGCAACGATCAGATTCACCATTTCCTGTGAGATCTGAACATTGGAAGCCTCGGTTCTTCCCTGATGGATCTTACTCTGGATCAAATTCACATTCTGTGTCTCTTCCATCGCGGCTCCGGAAGCAACCGTAGCAACATAATTGTTACCGGATACCTTTTCTAGACCTGTCGGATTATTGAACTGCACACGTCCGATCTGAACCGTATACAGCGCATTCCCGTTGGCATCCGTCCGGATCATATTATTATATGTATTACCGCCGTCCGCGGAGATAGCGATCGTTCCATCCTGTGCGATACTGATATCGGAAGCATTGATCCTTCTGACAACCGCCTGACCATTCTCATCTACCGCATTCGTAGTTCCCGGAATGATGATCGTATTATTATTCTGATCCAATACCGGCTCACCATCAGATGTACAGAGCATATTCCCGCCCTCTACCGGCGATACCGTAAAATTACCATCTCTGGTGTACTGAATCTGACCATCGATCGTACGTACCTTGAAGAAGCCGTCGCCTTCCATTGCCACAGCAAATGGACTGTCGGTGTCAATCAGATTACCCTGTGTGAAATGGCTGGTGACCGATGCGGTCCTGGTACCCAGTCCCACCTGTGCGCTGATCGGCTTCGTCTCTCCGGCATTATTCGTGGAACGTGACTGCAGCGTCTGATACAGTAACGTCTTGAATTCTGCCGTCTCTGCCTTATAACCTGTTGTATTGATATTTGCCATATTATGTGCAATTGTATCTACATTTTCCTGCTGTGCGATCATTCCGCTCGCCGCAGTCCATAACGATCTGACCATGTAGCGCTCCTTTCATATTCAAACATCTGCCACGCTTATTGCAACCGTATGATTACCTGTCAATCTCTATCATTTATACCCTGCCGATATCATTCACTGCCTTGTCTAAGGTAGAATCAATGGTCTGCATCATTTTCTGATTGGTCTCATACGCTCTTGATACAGTAATTAAAGTGACCATTTCATTAATGACATTCACATTTGACATTTCAAGGTATCCCTGACGGACATAAGCCTCTCCGGCCCGGATTCCCGCAACCGGCAGGGCATCATATTGATTCTCGCCGTACAGGGTAAGTCCATCATAATTATCAAAATCTACAATCTGTAAACGTGCCACAAAGTTCTCATCTGCATAGATGTTGCCCAGTGTGTCGATTGACACCTGTGCGGTCTGTGCTCCCGGAATCTGAATCCGCTGATTATTTTGCCCAAGCACAAAATCTCCATCCTTTGTGACAAGAAAACCATCCGTAGTTACTGTAAACGCGCCATCTCTCGAATATCTGATATGCTCGGTTCCAGCCTTGTCTGTCATGCTTATGGTAAAAAATCCGCTGCCCTCTAACGCCAGATCGTAAGTACCGCCTGACTCCCGAAAGCTGCCCTGACTGAAATCATTATAGGTCTCGCCGATCTTCACACCGAGACTGATATCGTCAATTCCCTTGTAGAGATAACCGTCCGAATCATCATCTACACGGATTGCCAGTTCACGATCAAAGGACTGGGAGGTTGGGGATACTTTCTTGTATCCGGTCGTGTCCGCATTCGCAATATTATTGGCAATGACATCCATTCTGCGCTGCTCATTGCGAAGTCCGGTCCACGCTGTGTATAAGCCTTTTACCATAGTCGCGCTCCCTTTCTGCTATTTCATTATGCATCTCTTTTTCCAGACAAGAACTCAATATACTTACCGGTACCGATCGCTACTGCGGTCAATGGATTATCTGCTGTCATCGTTGTAATGCCGGTCTTCTCGGCGATCAATTCCTCCAGACCGGTGAGCAGCGATCCGCCGCCCGTCAATACAATACCACGATCAGAAATATCTGCCGCAAGCTCCGGTGGAGTCCGTTCCAACACGCTGTGTACCGCTTCTACGATCTGCGCTGTCGGCTCACGAAGTGCTTCCTCCGTCTCGCTGGAGGTTACCATGATTGTCTTCGGAAGTCCGGTTACCAGATTACGTCCTCGAACCTCCATCGTTACCTCATCCGGTCTCTTATAACAGGTTCCAATATTGATCTTGATCTCTTCTGCGGTACGTTCACCGATCAGCAGGTTGTGCTTCTTCCTCATATAACGGACGATGGCTTCATCGAAATCATCACCGGCGGTCTTAACAGATGTGCTGACAACCGTTCCGCCCAAGGAAATAACTGCAATATCCGCTGTACCGCCGCCGATATCAACGATCATATTGCCACAAGGCTTCGCGATATCAATACCGGCTCCGATGGCTGCCGCAACCGGCTCCTCGATAATGGATACATCTCTGGCACCTGCCTGATAGGTTGCATCTTCAACTGCCTTCTTCTCAACCTCTGTGACTCCGCTTGGTACACAGACACTGATCCTCGGCTTCCGTGCGAAGATGTTCCGGCCAACTGCTTTCTGAATAAAGTACTTAAGCATCTTCTCTGTAATTGTATAATCGGAAATAACACCCTGCTTCAAAGGTCTGACTGCAACAATATTGCCCGGTGTTCTGCCAAGCATCAGTCTTGCCTCCTCCCCGATGGCTTTGATCTTATTGGTATCCCGATCAAATGCGACCACGGAAGGCTCCTTTAATACAACGCCTTTTCCTCTTACATACACCAGTATACTGGCGGTTCCCAAATCAATTCCGATATCTGAACTTGCCATGACAATCCCCTTTCTTATGTCAATTACCTTGTCAATTAACCTATGCTATCTCAATGATGATCCTGACTGTAATATGATCCTTTCTCATCCGGTTATGATTTTTCTTCCAGTTATGAATTCTCATACCCTGAATCATCAGGTCTTAAAAACCTTGAAGACCGACCGCAATACCTCGCGATCCTACAATCAATCATTATAACGTCAGTTCCCAAAAAATCAAATAGCATTTGAAGATTTCGGCAGTTTTACCGATATCAGAACTAATTCATAACTATATATCGACATCTTGCCCACAAATCTTTAAATCTCTTTTCTTTTTATGGTTTTATTCCTATTGTTGCCAAATTCTGCGAAAATGAATCAGTTAAATGAATCATTTAGTTCTTCGTTCCCGTTAGTGATAGGTATGGGCCGCCGTCGGATTCTCTTCCTCCCGCATGATCACGATCCGGGCTTCCTTACCATTAGTCCATTCTATCGTCAATTCCTGAATATTCATGATCTTGTTGATCTGCTTAATATAGCTCTGCCATTTGAAATTACCCACCGGAAGAACACCCTCTCTGGTATAGGTCGGAACCGGTTCGGATAAAAATGAGCGGCTGTCCATTCCGGTAACGTCCACACCAAACAGATTCTCCATGACATCATTCGCAAATAACACCTTGCCCGAATGAACATCCTTGATGAAAATGCACTCCTTCATGTAATTATAAGAGTTCAGAAGCTCATTTGTCACCGTTCCCATATTCGACCGGCTTTCATTCCGGTACAGGATTCCCTGCACAATATGCGCAACATCTCTGCCGTATGCGATCTCCTGTTCCGCAAAGGTGTGATCTTCCACCGTGGCAAAGACGACCGCTCCCCGGATTTCATGATGCAGGCGGACACCGTAGACCATCATGGATCGCGCCTGGATCGCAGACATCATCCCCGCAAGAATGGATTCGTATTCCTCGCCATTACCGGAAAGAACATATCTGCCCTTCATGACCTCTTCATTGGTCTTGCACAATTCGGTCACACGCCAGCTCTGATCTTCAAAGTTCCAGTTCGGATTCGGATTCGTACTGTACTTGGCGATGCAGGAATAGGTCTCCTGATCCGGATCATCATAATAGATGGAGATTGCCGAGAAGCGCAGCAATTCTGCAGACTTCTCAATGATCTCCTGAAGTGTGGCATTCGGATCGCTCCGCATATTCGCAAAGGCCTGTGACAGGATCATCTGACCCTCCAGCTCTTTACGGAGTGCCTCCTCCTCCAGCCGGCTCTTCCTTGCATCCGTCTTCAGCTTCCGGTTATCAAATCTGACGCGGGACAGCAGACTCGTCATCACTTCAAAGGATTCAATGGAATTCCGCACCCGTGTCACCATTTCTTCTCCAAGGCCTGCGATAACCGCTCCTGCCATTACGCGGTCATCCAATACGATCGGGACGATGCCGATGATCTGATCCGGATCTCCTTCGTGCAAATGAAACAAGCTGTATTTCCGCTCCGGAGTGATGCTGGCCAGCGTATCCCGAAAGCGCTTCACATTCTCCGGACGTTCCATGATACTATAGAATTCACCGAGCCGGAACATCGGTCCTGCAGGCTTCGCGATCAATTCCCCTTCCGGATTCACGCCTGCCGCATAGATCTGATTATTCTCTGCATAAACTCTCAAATAACGCTCTACATCCATCTGGGGAACCACATCATCGAAGGTCCATTCCGACGTCTCAACCTGAACCGTCTTCACATACTGCAGACGATCCTCTAATTCCTTCTGATTGTGAAGCAGCCGTTCCTCCCGCTGCTTCTCCTGTGATACGTCATGGATCAACAGCTCCAGATCATACAGATCTGTCTCAATGTGCTTCACATGCAGATAGAAGATCACCCAGCGGATAATGCCATCCTCACCCAATACCCGGCACTGCTGATTCACATCTGCATCATCGCCCTCCCGGATCTTCTGAATAACCTCTTTCATTCTCTGCCGATCCTCGGAATAGATATAATCCTCCAACCGCTTTCTGCCTATTCGAACATCTTCTACGTCAATCCCGAATTGAACCGCATTATCGGATATATACTGCATCTCAAATGTCTCACCTGCAAAGCGCAGATCGATTGCGACACTGCGGCTTTGCTCTAATGCATCCCGAAGATACCGGATTTCCTTCTGTTCTTCCTTCTCACTAGTCACCTCGGACATGACCAGATCCATTCCCACCGTAGTTCCATATTCATCATAAGTAAATCTCACATAGTTGCTGACAGTACATACCTTCCGGCTCTCCGTAACGATCCGGTACTCCATGCTGTCCGTCTCTTTCTTCTTCTCAGAAGCATCTGCCCAGGCATCCAATACCCCCTGAAGATCATCCGGATGGATCATATCCCGGAACTTCAGTCTGCCCTGATAGAATTCCATCGGTGTATAGCCGAATTGATGAATCCCCCGGCTCATATAATCAATCTGCATCTCATAGCCATTCCGGAACGTGATATGTGAGAATACAACCCGACTCTCATCCACCATACGCTCCAGCATATGATTGTCGTCTCCGCTTAAGGATTTCTGATCAAACAGGATCATATAATAATCCTGATCATCCACATCGAATTCATTGACAATACCCTCAATGGTATATTCCCGTATATGATTATTCAGGATCATTTGATGCGCGATCATAGTACGACGGTCATGAAGGCGCTTGAAGAACTCCTCATTTTCCGCATCCTGTGTAAGCTTCACCTGCACATGCGTCGTCTTCTGCCCGAGGATCAGCTTCGCCTCATAATTCATGATGATCACTTCCCCTGTATCCGCCCGATAAGCAATGATAGGGAATTCGATCCGCTTCGCAAATTCCTGATAACTATCCAATCGTAATTTACCCATAATACACTCCCTCTCAATCTCAGAAAGATCCCTTCGTAACTGTGTTATATCTGACCTGCCTTATCTATCATTGTTCCCAATCTCTTTAGACATAATCGAGTAGGGGAAGAACCCCTACTCGATCTGTGTCATTCTATACACATCTCACATAACAGCTCGTCTCTCTTGCTGACAAGAGCCATCTCGGAATA
>CACZRT010000196.1 GCA_902783585.1 uncultured Lachnospiraceae bacterium
ATTTGCGAATAACATATTATTCCTGTTACGAAGGTATTCGTGCCATTATCTCGACCAGGATCATATAAGCCAGACAAATTGCAAGTGCGATCCATAAGAAGACTGTCATGATCTTCACCTTATCGGCCTTCATCGCCTGTTTCTGTGCCTCCGACTTTTTGGAGAACATTCCCTTGAAGATCAATTCCCGGTGATTCAGCTTCGCGATCGCATACCAGATAAACCATGCAAGCACCAGGCCCACTGCCGCAAATGGCAACATCATACCTCCCACTGCGATCATCTGCCACGGCTCAATATTCGCAGTTGAGCTTGCACCCAAGATCTGATCCAGCTGATCCTGAGACACCTCTCCGGAGGCCTCTAAGGTTTCCGTACTCCACTGCATCAGCTTCGGAAGCAGATACATCAGGGTTGTTGACGTTCCATTATACAGAAAATGGATCAGCATAGTTGCCAGAATGCTTCCGCTGGCTTCTAACGTGATTCCCATCACAACACCCAGTACAAAGGCATAGCTGAACTGGTTAAAGTTCAAATGCATGGCGCCAAAGCAAAGCGCAGAGAACAGGATCGCCGGCCATGGATTGCTGTCTCTGTGAAATCCATTTAGCATGATCCCGCGGAAGGTTGTCTCCTCCACGATCGCCGGAAGTAATGCCAGCATGGATAAAGCAACAATATATGGAAAAGAGCTTGTAACACCGGTCATCGTTTCTGCGATCATATTATTCGAAAACGCCATACTGATGGCATTCACACAGATCAGCAGCGGATACATACAATAGGTCAGCGGGATTACCAGAAACAAGGACCCAATGTGCATCTTCCGAAACCGGATCGTTTCGAATACATTCTGTTTCGTAACAATGAAATATCCGATTACCGGCAGAATGATCAGGGACTGGGAAATCAGAATATTGGCTCCCATCGGGAGATCCTCAAAATGAATATAGTCATTAAACAATCCAACGACTAATTCCAATATCATATGAACTCCGATCAAAACCAGAAAGAAGATTCCCGCACCGGTTGCTTTCTTTTGTTTATCCATACTGTACCTGCCTCTCCTTCATTACGCTTGTTCCGCAACTGCCTCGATCTCGATCAATACATCCTTCGGAAGTCTTGCCACCTCTACACAGGAGCGTGCCGGACAATCCTTGGTAAAGAACGAAGCATATACCTCATTTACCTTGCTGAAATCATTCATATCCTTGATGAATACCGTTGTCTTGATCACGTGATCCAGATCGCTTCCGGATGCCTGCAGCAGCGCCTCCAGATTGCCGATCGCCTGCTTTGCCTGAACGGTGATGTCTCCCTCTACCAGCGTATTGGTTGCCGGATCGATCGGGATCATCCCCGAAGTGAAGATCAAATTACCTGTTTGAATGGCCTGTGAATAAGGTCCGATCGCTGCCGGTGCCTTGTCTGTTGCGATGATCTGTTTCATATTCTTGTCCTCCATTTCACATCTAATATATCTATTTGTATATCCTGTTTTATTCCTGGCTTGTGTGTGCAGCCATTTTGCTATGCCCGGCTGTTCACATGCTTATTCCACTTCGGTCATTCTATAATCCGGATCTGATTCTCTTCAATCACGATCCGGTGCTCCTTTAACAGCCGTCCGACAGCCCGTTTGAATTCATTCTTACTCATTCCGAAGTCTTCCCGGATCCGCTCCGGCGCTGCTTTATCTGTATACGGAAGAATTCCGCCTGATTCCTGCATTCGCTGATAGATCTTCTCGCTGTCCTCATCCATCTGAAGATAAGCCGGCCTCCGCAGGGACAGATCCATCTTACCGTCCTCCCGGACAAGCATGATCCTTCCTTCCACATGCTCACCAACGTGCACAGTCCGGAATAATTCCTTCGCCGGAATCAGCCCGGAATATTGATGATCAATAACTACAAAGGCTCCCATAGGATCCTTATACTCATAAACAATCCCTTCAAAGCGGTCATTCGTCTTATATGGCGGCTGTAAGTTCAAATGGGAATATAACCGCATGGTAAGGCACAGACGTCCGCTCTTATCCACATACATGTATACCGGATAGTCCTTGCCCTCCTCCACCTTCGTCGTCTGCTCTTTGTATGGAAGAAGAATATCCCGCTCCAAGCCGCAGCTCATAAATGCGCCGATCCTGCTGACACTGACGCACCTTAATACCCCGATCTCTCCGGCAAGGAGATATGGGCGGTTCACGGTCGCGATCATGCGATCCTCCGAATCCCGATACAGGAATACCTCTATCTCGCCTCCGGCCTTCAACCCTTCCGGAACCTGCTTTCTCGGGAGCAGGACCGTCTCATCCGGATGCTCCTTCTCACCCAGATAGATTCCGAAATCTTTACTTCTGATTACAGATAATGTCTGTATCTTACCAACCTCTAACATGAATCCATCCTTATCTCTTAATGTTCTCTGATCCTATCCTGACTATACGCCTGATTCTCTGCGTCACTCAGATCACTCTCTTACTAGTCATGAACTCTGTATCCACACGGATCACTTCTTACTAGTCATGAACTCTGTATCCACTTGGATCACTTCTTACTGATCAGGAACTCCGTACCCACATGCAGCTCATCCTGTTCATCATAAAATGCGATATAACAGTGATCATCCACGATCTGCTGCTTGATCACCAGCTGATCTCCGACCTTCACCTGCTTGCGGTAATCCACCCGGATCCGGCGAACCTCCTCGCCCTTCGGAAGATAATCCGAAGCAATATCCACATACATAGCATTATTCAAATGACGGTACATATCCGCATAATGCGGGCTGACCAGCAGATCCGACACCACCATCATATCTTCCGGAAGTGTAATCTTGCGGGGCGTATATTCCATCTCGATCCGTGGTTCAAATCCGTATTTCTCAGCTTCTTCCTCCAGAACACGGACCGGTTTCATTTCCTTAATATCGGTATGAAGCCATATCGCATAGCCCTGCACGATCGCCTCACCGTCTTCGCCGATCATCCGGTAATTCCGATAGCCGAAGGAAGACTTGAACTCAAATGGCCAGGTCTGAATCGTAACTAATTCCGCATATTCCGGCAGCCGGTCAATATCAATCTGCCAGGAGGTAAGCAGCCATGCCAGATTCTTCGGTTCAAGAAACGGAATTCCGATCCCTAATGACTCCGAATGTTCAATACTGCTATCCTGAAACAGCTTCGGCAGCTCGTATAGCCTTAACGTTCCATCTCTGCTGATATCACTAAATCGTATCCGAGTTTTCATCTCATACATGCGATCACCTCTATCGTTCCAGTTTCAGAACCTTCTTTCGGAGAAAGGTTCGATTCGGTTCTGCTGCCGGTATATATCCCAGCTCTGACAGATGCTCCATGGAATTACTGATCTGAAGCACCGATACATCCTTCGACCGGCTCTTAAAATCATATCCACAATAGACATCCAGCTCCACATAGATATCCTTACTTCTCCGATCCGGACTTGGAATCACATTCTTCACGGTCCAATCATCGATCTGCTCCCCTACCTCTGGTACGACTGACTCATTCTGAGTAACCTCTCTTATATATACATTCTCCGTATCGCATATCGCCCATGGAATCATATAAATCAGTTTGCTCATCTGTACCATCTCCTTTGCACTTGAACCATTATACTAGAAACCAATCCATTTGTCATTATTGTTTTGAAAAACCTGATTTATTTTTAAAAAAAGGCTTGCATTCTTAGTAAATATCATATATAATTGCAAATGTTGTAAGTAATGGGATATCGCCAAATGGTAAGGCACTGGATTCTGATTCCAGCATTTGTAGGTTCGAATCCTGCTATCCCAGCTAAAAAGAGATATCATTTCGATATCTCTTTTTTCTTTTTCATCAGTTTCTGCTGTGTATTATGATGTTCTTTACTAGGTTGCTTCTTGTTATCACTTCGAGATTTCTTCAGTGTCTATGATTGCTCCAGCATCTTCTTAGCTTCTTTCCGGATCTCTTCCGCCAGCCATTCCGGTTCGATCACCTTCACGTCCGCCCCGAATTGCAGGATCCATCGCCGGACCTCATCGGTAACCGCCGTGTTCTTCTCAAATAAGATTCCCCGGTCATTCTTCGTAATACGATCCGCCCGGTGTGCCTGATATTCCTGCACAAATCTTCCTGCCGATTCACCGAATTGCAGCTTGATCATCTCCGGTTCCTTGCCTCCGATATAGATGAACTTGGAATCCGATTTCCGTTCATAATCCTCCGGTATTTCAAAACGTTCATTCAGAATCTGAATGTTTCGGATCCGGGAGATCCGGAAGGTCCGGATCTCATTACGAAGCTCACAATATCCTTCCACGCTTAAATACTGATCTAATACGATGAAAGCATAAGGACGGATCACCCGTTCCGATACCTGATCTGAATTCCAGCTGTAATACTCGATCTTCACCTTCATATGCTTGTCGATCGCGTTCGACAACAGCCGTTCATACTCCGGATTGATATCCTGATTCTTCCAAGTATTCTGATCCTGGATCTGAATCGCACTGCTTAACATCTGCATATGCTTCTTATTCAGATTACCGGTATGCTCCGATAATTTCTTCAGGATCTCGCTGGCAGCACTGCCTACCATGGTATTCTCATAGGACGACACCAGCTCCTGCATAAATGTGATCCCCATCAGATCCATGATCGTCAGCTCCACATTCTCCATATTGAATTTACGCGCCAGATAGTAGGTCTTTCCGTCCCGTTCCTCTTCCTCGATCGCGTAACTCATGGACAACTCATCAATATCACGCTGGATCGTCCGCTTGGTAAGGCTTACCTCCCACTGCTCGAGGCGGCTGACGATCTCATCTGCCGTATAACCGAAGGAATTCTGGGATAATAAGGATAATATGTATAATTGCCGTTCCGATACACTGATATCATTCTCGTGATTTGCCATTGCTGCTCTCCTGTTCTTTCTATATTCTGCTTATTCTTCAAAAAAATAAGATGGAACTCTCATTCCATCTTATCATACTTATGCAATTAATCAACATACATGGAAAAATAATATTTTCCGTTACCGTCAAATCCCGGCAGTCCGTATCTTGCATGACTGTTATATCCGCTCCGGCGGGTCATATCTCCTTCTACCTGAGGATCAAAGACATATTGTCTTCCCTCGATCGTTACGACCGGCCAATAATGCTCGACTCCGCCGCCTCGGGAGGACGCTGTGGAACCATAGCACAGATCCGCATCATATCCAAGCGCGCGCATGATATAAATAAATGCGGAATTCCAGTTATTGCAGGCACCGTATCCATCTCTTAAGAATGCGATCGCCCACACAATGGTCTTCTTATCTGTATAAGAATAATTATAATTATACTCATAGTAGAAGTTCGCCACCATATAGTCATAGCAGGCTTCTACCTGTTCACTTCTTGTCATCCCCGGCTTGGTTGCCTTGGCAATATAATCCTGCACAAGCTGATCTAATACCTCGTTACCGGAATAAGTCACATTACAAGGTGCATAATCAAGAACCCCGGCAAGATCATTATTTGCAGCTGCCGTTTCAAACAAATATTCCCGGTCATTCTCTAACTGATAATATTCATCTTCCGCAGCCAGAAGTTGTCCTTCATCAATATAAGTCCTAGCATCATCCGAAGCACTGTCGTATAACTCCCGGACTGCCTGCAGCTCACCCTCGCTGGTTAAGGATATCCGGTCCAGAGACTCAATGGCAAGCATTACCTGCGCAGCTTCTTCTCTTGCTGCAAAGTCTGCCTTCAAGCCTTCCATGTTCGAGTTCATGCCCACCGGTTCTTCATATGCGGCATCAAGGATCCGATGTTCCTCAACATAACCAGCGGTCCTGGCTAATCCAATGCTTCCAAGGATTAAGCAGCCGGCTGCAATTCCTCTCACGATAATTCCTTTATTTATAAGCTTTTTCATGTTACAATCCACCTAAATATTAATTCACTATTTCAAGTTTTTTAACCACATGTAACGGAATTGTAACATATTGGAATTATGAATGCAACATTTTTTTGAAATTATCTTGCCAAATCATCTTACTTTTAATTTAGATA